>JAIUYC010000690.1 GCA_020216575.1 Coleofasciculus sp. S288
ACATTCTCTCTGACGCAGCAGCCATGCTGACAGGGAGTATCGGAATGTTGCCCTCGGCCAGTTTGGGGGAAAATAAACTAGGGGTATTTGAACCCGTCCACGGTTCAGCTCCCGATATTGCCGGACAAGATAAAGCTAATCCTTTGGCACAGGTACTGAGTGCCGCAATGATGTTACGCTATGGCTTAAACCAGCCTGCGGCAGCCGACCGCATCGAGCAGGCAGTATTGCGGGTGCTGGATAAAGGCGATCGCACCGGGGATATTATGTCAGAAGGAATGAACCTGGTGGGTTGCCGTGGGATGAGAGACGCTCTAATTCAAGCTCTTGAGCCGTCTTAAGTTTTTTTTAAGGCACAAGTGCGTTTAAGTCCCTGTGCCTATTGCTAGAAAAACGCTGGTAGATTAAAGTCGAGCTTAAAAAATAGGGGAAGGCGGGTGGTGTATACATCACAGCAATGGCAAGAAGATTACTATCAAGAGCGGATAGATGTACCGATGCTGCTAGACCCCTCTTTACTGAGAGCAGCTCGGCAGATCTATCGAACGTATTATGAAGTTCATCCAGACCACACACAGCGTCCTTCAGGTGTAGCAATCGACCGATACACGTTTCGAGGGAAGCTAATTTTTAGGAGCAGACCCATTCTTTTGCCACGAGAATGTTTTGTGCCTTTCAGTCAACTTGAGGCGGAAATTTATTAGGCGGCGCAAAGACTAGACCAGTTCAGCAGAAGTTTTCCACCAGTTACGAGAGCAGGGGGAGCTCTCGGAGGCAGAGGGAAAATTTTAGTGGTGGGTTATTTCTGCGAGCTTGTACTAGCCTATCCACTTGTCTTGTCGGTGAAAATGAAATCGCCGCCCAACTCGCCCAGCTCATTTATTTGTGCAATTCACAAACTTCCATAAGTTGCTCGGTCTGTGCGTTTTTTTGCACAAATCGCCAAAGCGTCCTATTCCTCAACTAGGATTGGAGGCATGAGGGAAGCTGAATTTAATGCCATCTTTGAAGATCTGACACCTAAGCAGAGGAAAGTACTCCAGGGATTTTTGGCAGGAGAAACAGACGAAGCGATCGCCACTTCTATGTGTGTGGAAGCCGCGACTATCAGACGCCATTTAGCCAATATCTGCAAAGAATTTGGCTTAGGCAATCAAGAAGGAGAACACTACTCCCACCGTGAAGATTTGATTGAGTTATTCGCTCGATACAAGCCAGAGGTGGTTAACCCCTTGTTGGTCAGCGAGCGACGTTCGCGATCGCCAGACCCAGAATTCCCGGGTCGCCCGATGGCCCTAGAGTCTCCGTTTTATGTTGAGCGTCCTCCCATCGAGGAACGCTGTACCAGGGAAATTCTCAAACCTGGTGCCTTGATTCGGATTCGAGCGCCAAAGCGGATGGGTAAGACCTCGTTGCTAAATCGGCTTGTTGCTGAGGCGAAAACATCTGGCTATCAGGCACTGCGCTTAAATTTGCGGCAGGCGGAGGAGCAAGTTTTGACCAGCCTGGATACATTTTTGCAGTGGTTTTGCGTCAACGTCAGCCACAAGCTAGGTATCCCTCCCCAACTTGACGACTATTGGGATAGCGATCGCTTTGGCAGCCTGGTGAGTTGTACTGTCTACTTAGTAGGGGAGGAATCGAGGCAAAGTATCCCACGACTAGCCCAATCTTGGCGCTACAGTCCATTCTCGACAATATTCGGGAGCAAGATTATTCCGGGGGTCATGGAACGATACTTCAGTTCAATCCTAAAGGCGATCGCATTATCACTGCTGAAAAGAGTGATACATTCCGAGCCTGGGATAATATCCGAGTTTGGAATTTAGTAGGCAAGCAGTTGGCACAATTGAAGGGGAGATGGGATTTTAACTGGAAGAATCCGATTAGCCCTGATGGAAAGTACGCTGTGACTAGAGGAAATGGCAACACTATTCAAATCTGGGACTTGGAGAACAATCAGGTAGCAGTGCGTCCGGAAAATTCTGCCAAAATGCTGAAAGTAGGGCGACAAGTCCGAACTGGAACTCATAGGGAGACTTGAGGTAAAGCACCCACGCTGAAAGCTATAGCTTTCACCAAGGCGACTCTTGACTCTCGCCAAATAGTGAAACCTTGACCAGTCCATCTTTTCCCTTCTGCCCGATTGGTGAGCCTGTCGAACCACTGCCCTTTGCCCTCTGCCTTTTGCTATATAAGGATTCCTCGGAGAAATGGAAGCTCTAATTGAAGCTTTGAGTGCTTTGATTGTTTTTGCGGTAGGTGCATCGATTGGCAGCTTCCTAAATGTTGTGGTTTATCGGTTGCCTGCGAAGTTATCGATTCTGTGGCCTCCCTCTCGCTGCCCTCATTGCTTGCATCAATTGGGAAAGCGAGAGAATATTCCTGTCTTCGGTTGGTTGTGGCTGAGAGGGCGCTGTCGGCACTGTAGAAGCCGGATTTCTGTACGCTATCCCCTAGTCGAAGCAGCAACAGGTTTGTTGTTTTTGCTGGTTTTTTGGGTCTATGGTTTTAGCATACAAACGTTAGGATACTGGGCTTTTTTGAGCTGGTTGCTGACACTTTCTTTGATTGATCTAGATACCATGACCTTGCCTAATTCACTGACTCAGTCGGGATTAGTTGTAGGTTTGGTGTTTCAAGGAACTGTCGGTTTTTTGCTGTCGTCTCAACTGCCAGAGGTTTCTCAGCAGCTAATGAGTGGGATTGTTGGTGCTGTGGTGGGTCTTTGGTTATTTGACACTATTGCTTTTGTTGGAGCAATAGTCTTTGGGCAAGCGGCCATGGGTGGAGGGGATGCTAAACTTGCGGCAATGATGGGGGCTTGGTTGGGATGGAAGTATTTGCTGTTGAGCGGGTTTATTGCCTGTATGGTAGGAGCCTTTGCAGGTGGAGGAGCAATTGCCCTCGGCTGGCTCAATCGACGGCAACCTATGCCGTTTGGACCCTTTCTCGCGTTGGGAGCGGGATTAACGATTTTTTTGGGTGAAACACTCTTATCCACGTACCTGCGGCTGTTCTTCCCCTTAAGCTAGGGACTGGGAATTGGTAACAAAGCAAGGAATTTTCCCCATGACCAATTACCCACCACCAATTAAGAATTACCCATCACCAATTCCCAATCCCTTGTATGATTTATCCAAAAACTGGTGTCTTGTGTCTTGATAAGATTAACCTGTGTCCTGGATAACACTTAAAACGACTAATGCCCGCTGGGAAGCCGAGCTGATGCAGCAGGTGCTGGCGGCTCATGATATCCCCAGTCGAATTGTTGATACGGGGATAGTGTCCTATTTCGGTGCAGGTAGTCCCGCTGCGTTGCAAGTTCGATCAGAAGACCAATGGACGGCTTTACTTCTGTTGAGTTCTCCAGAGGAGGAGCAAGCAGGGGCATCAGATAACAATTAAGGGATGAAAAATTTTCATGTCTCTATTCGATTGGTTTG
Source organism: Coleofasciculus sp. S288 (assembly GCA_020216575.1). Taxonomy (GTDB): domain Bacteria; phylum Cyanobacteriota; class Cyanobacteriia; order Cyanobacteriales; family Coleofasciculaceae; genus JAIUYC01. The sequence continues at coordinate 3,447 of JAIUYC010000690.1, forward strand.
CAAATCGCCGGAAATCAGAACCGATTAATCAAAAACGGCAGGAGCGTGAGATAGCAGACGGGTTGTGGACAAAATGCCCAGCGTGCGGGGTGATGGCTTATACCAAAGACCTGCAAACGAATGATATGGTTTGCCTAGAGTGCAACCATCACATGCGGGTAAACAGTGAAGAACGCATCCGCCAGCTTATCGATCCCAATACCTGGGTTCCTCTGGACGAACATCTGCGCCCAACCGATCCGCTAAAATTTCGCGATCGCAAACAATATAGCGATCGCTTGCGAGAAACCCAAGAAAAAATCAAGCTGGTAGATGCTGTCCAAACCGGTACGGGACAACTGGAGAGTTTACCCGTTGCTCTAGCGGTGATGGACTTCCGCTTCATGGGTGGCAGCAT
>JAIUYC010000691.1 GCA_020216575.1 Coleofasciculus sp. S288
TCGATTGTACCCATGTAGGGTGACTAAAAAATGGCTGAAAGTCGCCCGGTGAGACAGTTTTGATTTTTTGGCAGGGGGAACTTCAGGCTAGACTCAGCCAGCAGTAAGATTTCTTCAATTTCTCAACCTACCGGAACACCACGACTCACCTCAAATACTCCTGGCATCGACAGTCCCGCTTGTACTCGTTCATATACAAAGTTCGTCATTGTTAAAGAGCGATCGCCCTTACCCTACACTAAGAAGAAGTGCGATCGATCAATCCTTCCTGTCTTCCCCAACGAAGCCAAGCCTCTACAGCTTGCTCAAAGCTACTATTAGGACTAGTAGGATCTTGATCGGTAAGAGCTTTAAGAGCAAGGTGACAAAAAATAGGATCAAGTAGTGTTGCTAACATTCAAACGACTTGTTAGTCCTCACGCTATGCACACAATTACTCTCAAATGTAGAGAATTTGATTTTCCATTTCATCGGCTGTTGTGCTGTTCAGAATTGTAAGCAACCTTCGCACAATTTCCTGATACGGGTTCCTTACCGCGATAATAATCCCGTAATGAAGCCGCTCTTGCTCAAAATACTCCCGTGCCAGATCTTCAAAATCAGTCAGATTGTGCGTAAGAATCGCTGCTCCTTGGCTCGTCGCGTATTCCAGTTGCTCCGCATCTGTTTTACCAAGTTGCCCTGCTTGCTGTGCCGTAGTTGCCTCAAAACCACGAGAGCGCAAAAGACTTGCCACAAGCACATCGACATCTTCATCCAAATAAACGTGAATAAAAATATCCGTCATGCTTGCCGAACTCGTGGATCGATTAGCTCATCAGGAATTCGGTTACGTTCGATGCACTCATTAATTTCTACCTGATGATCTAAGTAGTAACTCAAAGCATCGAATACTTGTGCTAAACCTAGGTGTGGTAAACGATGGGGAATTTCCTCCGGCGAAACTCCAAGCCGCCACATTTCGACAATAGCTCGAACTGAGGTACGTGTTCCTTTGATAATGGGTTCGCCACTCAAAATTTCGTCATTTCTGACAATGTGACAGTGTTCTGTAGTCCGAACCATAACAACTAAGTTCCTTAGTGTAGGTCTTGTACAAGATTCTAGCGTGTCATGAGATCGCCCATTTGCTCTACTTGAATCAACCTTAACTGTATGCCATCGGTTGGCTCAGGAAGAAGACATTATCCTAATTCATGAGGGTAAACCAGTGGGCTATCTGGTTGGGTTTGCTGATGAAGAGGATTGGATTGATTACTTAATGCTTCATAATCCTGAGTTTCAAGAGCGATTACGCCGTTCCCTTAATGTTGCTGCCCTTGAAGCACGTTTTATCGTCCTGGAAGTGAACGATCCTGACGGGTTTCTCGCTGCCAAACAACTGGATCGACATCGGTTAGTGCTTGACAAGCGCTAAGTTTTTCTAGTATCTCAGCCATTTTACGCCCGCGTGACTTTGCTTCTAAGTCGGGTTCGTTCTCAAGCAGTGTAACGTGGACTTGGATAAGTCGATTCCCAAATTCAGGTATCTCATCGATCCACTCTAGACGGCTTCCCTTCAACCAAGCTCTGAATGTCCTTAGCATTGTTAAATCAAAATTTTTTTGATTTACTTCAAATTTACCTCATGATAGCTTGAGAGCTGGATGACAAAAACCAACTTAAAGATGTTGGGTTTTCTTCATCAACCCAAGCTACGGAGATGAGCGATCGCACTGTGATAGTTGTTCTGCTTTTGCCAGAAGTAATTGAGCTCTTGATTTCAGAAAGCTATCATAATCATCATTGAACATTTCTTTAGAGCAGAAGTGTGTTGCCAATATTTCCTCCAATACTTGCTGCTCTACAGGCATCTCAGATCGATATCTACTTGGTGGCTGATCTTTAATTTTGTTATTATCAGTTCTTGATAAGATTGAAAAGTTAGCAAGACAATTAATCGGTCATCTTTATGTCTGTCTCCAAGGCTCTTTAGGTAAGCTCTAGGAAAAATATGATGAAATTCTTTAATGTATCTAAATCTACTTTTTGCCGATTGATTCTTTCAAATACCGTTGCAACATATTTTCTTTCCTCCGTCTCAAAACGCTCAATAGGTATTGTCGCTTTTGTAAATCTATCTACTAAATCATCTATCTGTTTGGCTAAATCTTCCTCTAATCCTCTTGTGATTTGTCTATATCTAGGTGAGTCAAAAACATATTTCAATGGGAAGAATCGATTGCTATCATAGTTGTCTGAATCCTCCAGATCTTAAAGGGTACAGACTCTTGACTATTAAGCTCAAAAAATAGGTTTGTCCAATTAGTCTCTTGATTTTCTTCAGCAATAAGAGAGGTTTGGAAAATACCGAAAATAGAAGTTATTCTTTGCTGACCATCAAGAACATAGTCTATCGGATATTCTGGATCGTTATTGGGAAGTTTATATGGACCAAGATTTCTTTCTGTTCGTAAAGGGTTTCTCGTTCTCCAGAGTAATATAGAACCAAACGGAAAGCCTTTGTATATACTGTCTATAAAATAAGAAACTTGTTCTGGATTCCAGACAAAACCTCTTTGAAAAGAAGGAATTCTAATTCTCCCTCTCCCTAGATCATTAATTAAATCTTTAACAAAATAGTAAGTTTCAGCCATAAGGAGGTAAAAAACGGTTGAGAGAATAATTGCGATGCCCCAGATCAGGGGTTCTTCTTCAGGTTAGCAAAGCGATCGCACCCTCACCCTCACACCTCAGAGCCACCAGTAAAGTAAAATTTTCTTTACATCCCGCATCTGCTCACCCCCTTCACCCCATGCTCTGCGACTACCTAGTACAAATCCTGACGGCTCGTGTCTATGATGTTGCCCAAGAAACGCCTTTAGAATACGCCCCAAATCTATCCGCACGACTTAATAACAAACTCCTGCTCAAACGGGAGGATATGCAATCTGTCTTTTCCTTCAAACTGCGGGGTGCTTACAACAAGATGGCGCAACTCCCCCCAGATTTGCTAGCACAGGGCGTCATTGCCGCATCTGCCGGAAACCATGCCCAAGGAGTCGCCCTTGCTGCCCGTCAGCTAGGAACCCAAGCGATTATCGTCATGCCAGTAACCACACCCCAGGTTAAGGTAGACGCTGTTAGAGCCAGAGGGGGAGAGGTGGTGTTGCATGGGGATACCTACGATGATGCCTATGCCTATGCCCGTCAACTAGAGGCAGAAAAAGGCTTAACCTTTATTCACCCCTTTGACGATCCACATGTGATTGCCGGACAGGGAACAATTGGGATGGAAATTCTGCGGCAATATCAGCAACCTATCCATGCCATTTTTGTAGCAATTGGCGGTGGTGGATTGATTTCTGGGATTGGGGCGTATGTGAAACGGTTGCGTCCCGATATCAAGATTATAGGTGTTGAGCCAGTGGATGCCGATGCCATGAATCAATCCCTCAAAGCAGGGAGACGGGTGCGATTGCCTCAAGTGGGCTTATTTGCTGACGGGGTTGCGGTGCGGGAAGTGGGGGAAGAAACCTTCCGCCTATGTCAGGACTATGTCGATGAAATTATCCTGGTGGATACGGATGACACCTGTGCGGCAATTAAGGACGTGTTTGAGGATACGCGATCGATTCTAGAACCAGCCGGAGCACTTGCGATCGCAGCCGCCAAAGCCTACACCGAACGGGAACAAATCCAGGGACAAACCTTAATCGCCGTTGCCTGCGGTGCTAACATGAACTTTGATCGCCTCCGCTTTGTCGCAGAACGAGCAGAGTTTGGGGAACGCCGTGAAGCTATCTTTGCTGTCACCATTCCCGAAGAACCAGGCAGTCTGCGTAAGTTCTGTGACTGTATG
>JAIUYC010000692.1 GCA_020216575.1 Coleofasciculus sp. S288
GGCTTTATCAGTTTAGTGACTTTCTTCTCTGGCATATTAGTCAGTAATTTAACTACGATTGTGCGCCTGTACGAAGGCTACTGGAATTTTCCCTTGAATCGGCACTTAAAAAATATCAGCACAAGCTGGTATCGAGACCGTCTGAAGGAACTTGGAGAAAAACTAGACCAAGACCCCTCTTACTATGAAGAAATTTACTTAAATTATCCACCTCATAACCGACTTGAACAGGTCATGCCAACCCGCTTTGGTAACATCCTGAAGAATGCTGAATTATACCCGCTAATTCGCTATAAAATTGATGCTGTCCTCATATGGCCTCGGCTGTATAACTTATTTCCAGAGCGTTTTATCCAAACCCTTGCCGAGGCGAGAAGTTCTTTTGAGTTTATGCTTGTTATATCTTTTTTAGGTGGAGCTTTTGCGCTTCTGAGTAGTATCTATTTACTCATTGTCGGTGCAACTTGGTGGCTCTTCCTGCTTTGCTTCTGGGGGGGATTGTTGGTAGCTTGGCTGGCTTATAAGGCTGCTTTAGGCGGCGCACGCCTTTATGCTCAACAAGTCAAAGCAGCTTTTGATTTGTACCGCAACGAACTGCTCATTCAGATGCGCCTACCACTGCCGACTAACCTAAAGGAGGAGAAAGAGCAATGGGAAAAAATAGGTCAATTCCTCTATAGAAACTTGTCCGATTCGTTGAAATACACTAACGATGAGGCTGATAGTTCTGGTCAGACATAATCCTGATGAATGCAGATTCTAAGCCAAGGCGATTCTCTATGCCCCTCAGTCGTCTAGGGGTGTTTATCGCTATTCCAGTTTCAGCCTTCTGTGCTCTTTACCTGGGTTTGCATGAACCCCAAACTCGTTTACTTGTCCCAGTTCCAGTGCGCGATTTACCAGCCTATCACCAGATTCAACCAACTGATCTGAAACCACAAAAATTCTCGACTAAAACTCTGACTTCAGCCACTTTGAAGGAGTCCGAACTAATTGTAAACCGCTACACGCTGACCCCAGTTCCTAAGCACAAGCCACTCAGCAAAGACAAACTTGGACCCAAGGTGGAGAGCGATCGCATATCTAACACGGTTGCCATTGGTATCCCTGCCACACCTGCGATGGTGTTGGGTGGCAACCTTGAAGCGGGTGATATTGTAGATGTTATTGTTCCGCCTGCTGCAACCAGTTCAGAGTCTAAGCTCACTTCTGTTGTATTCCCAGACATCCTGGTTTTAGATGTTAAGTCAATGCAGGAGAACAAATCCCCTACCAACCAAGTGTCTGATTCACCGTTTGTGGTTGTTGTTGCCCTACCCGTAGCCCGTCTTCAAGAATTTGCCGCCAAAAGTGTCGGAGTCAAGCCACTTATCGCTCGCAAACTGTGACTTATCTCTAGGTTAGCGATCGCTACTCACCTATTGCAGGGGAAGTGATGGTTGCGGTGCAGCCACAACAGCGCCTAACATTTCAAGGGTAGATTTTTGAGCGTCTGTTAAACCCGTAACGCCAGTGATATTCATCCCCTCATAAGGTCTAGGAACTCTCAGGGTTTTAAGGCACTCGTTGAAACGCTTGAAAGATTGAAGGGATTTCTCTTGTGTGTCCCATTCGCGCCGTCTCAACGGATAGTGAACAGCACTGCGCGATCGCCTTTTCATTGTTTTATCGCCAGAGATTCCCCCGGAGTAAGCATTCTCAAGTCGCGAATTTTCTTTAAAACCTGGCATTCTTGAAGAACAACCATTTTTGAAGAGTAGAGATTCCCATTGCTCGATAGGTAAGGGAGTCTCTCCAAAAACGATGGGAACTCCTATCGGTTCAACCTCCTGTTCCGTTGCTGCCACTCCGTCAGGAGTTATCGGAAAAGACGAGGGAGAAAAACAATGTTTGACATCCCAAAGCTTAATCGTTTCATCCTGGCTACAACTCGCTAAAATTTGCCCATCAGGACTGTAGGCGATGAATCTTACCCATTTTTCATGCCCTTGTAAAATTCGGTAGCATTGACTCGAATGTGCATCCCAAAGTTTTACGACCGCATCAGCACCGCTAGTCGCAAAACTTTGCCCATCTGGAGCAAAGGCAACTGCCAAAACTGGGCCAATGTGAGCTTGCCAAGTTTGGTAACATTTTTCTGGGTTAACCTGCCAAAGTTTTATTGTTCCATCAGCGCTGCCACTAACAAGCATTTGCCGATTGGGGCTGAAGGCACAACAGCGAATCCAACTCTGGTGTCCCGATAAGGTTTGGATACAGCAACCGGTTTGGATATCCCACACCTTGATGGTTCGATCCTGACTGCCACTGGCGAGGAGGTGTCCATCTAAACTCAGGCTAATCGACCAAACGCCACCGTTATGTCCCGTGAGTGTTTGACGACATCGACCTGTGCGAACCTCCCAGAGTTTAATCGTTCCATCGAGACTCCCGGTGAAAAGGGTTTGACCATCGGGACTAAAGAGGACTGAAAACACGGCATCTTTGTGTCCGACTAGACTTCGCAGATGTTGGCCGGTGCGGGTGTCCCACAGTTGAATCGTTTTGTCTTCACTCCCACTGGCAAGAAGACAACCATCGGAACTAAACGCTACAGACCAAACCCAACTTGTATGTTCGTGCAAGCTTGCTAGATACTTTCCCCTGCTGATATCCCACAATCGGATTGCGCCGTCTTGACTTCCACTCGCAAGAATTGTACCTAAGGGATGGAACGCGACAGACCAGATACCATTGCTATGCCCTTGTAACGTTTTGAGACAGAGATTGTTGCGGGTATCCCACAAACGCACCGATTGATCTTCACTAGCACTCGCCAAGAGACAATCATCCGGACTAAAGGCAACCGAAGAAATCCAACTGCTGTGTTCTGTTAAAACTCTCATCGCTTCCCCTGTCCGGTAATTCCAAAGCCTGACAGATTGGTCATCACTGCCACTGGCGAGGGTTTGTCCATCTGGACTAAATGCCACGGTGCGAATTTGTCCGGAGTGTCCCAGCAAAGATTTCAGACACTCTCGGCTATTGACATCCCAGAGTTTTATAGTGCGATCGCTACTGCCACTCGCCAAGATACAACCATCAGGACTAAAGGCAACAGACCAAATGCGATCGCTGTGTTCCTCCAGAATTTCCAAACATTCTCCCGCATTTACGTCCCACAATCGCAGGGTGCGATCGTAACTGCCACTCGCGAGTAAATAGTCTATTTTTGGATTTTGGAGTTTAGATTTTGGATTTTGGGTGGAAAGATTTTTCTGTATACCTCTGCCATAGGATTGAGGAGCAAAGGCTACCGAGCGAACTTCATCGGTGTGTCCTGATAAAATTCTGAGGAGTTCACCCGTTCTCACATCCCAAATCCTCACCAAATGGTCTTCGCTGCCAGTCGCGAGAAGACGGCCATCGGGACTAAACGATAGAGAAAATACGCGGTCAGTATATCCCTGTAATGTTTTTAAGCACTGCCCTGTTTGGACATCCCATAAATTCACCGTTTGGTTAGCACTGCTTGCCAGAATGCGACCATTAGGACTGAACGCTACCGACCAAACCCAACCTTCATCAATTTTGAACGTCAGCAGTTGTTTACCATCTGCAACTTGCCACACATGAATTTCATGATTGACATCACCCGTCGCCAATAATTTGCCATCTGGACTGAAGGCCACGGATAAAACCTGACTAAAGGTTTCTGTAAAAACCGATTTAGCTAAATTCGCGCCAGCCAAATTAACGTGATGAAGATTGACTCGACGCAGGTAAGCTTGCCAAACCGTGAGATGAGAAAAATCCCAACCGTTCAAATCTGTATCAAACTGACAAAGGAGGTTGAGTACAT
>JAIUYC010000693.1 GCA_020216575.1 Coleofasciculus sp. S288
AGTTGTTCCGGGGGCAAGTCGCTGATCAGATTGTGGAACATCCCCAGTGCATAGCCGACTTCTTGGGCTTGTTCTGTATCCTGCATCGTGTCGAAGGACTGGGAACCTTCAATAAAGCTCAGCGATCGCCAGAACAACCCGTTAGTATCGGTGTAATGATCTTGACCCTCATGAGTTAACAATACACGGGGTACTTCCCAACGGCGATCGAGGGGGGTGTGTTGTAGGCGATTTTGAACATGCTCAGTGAAAGTCCGCATGTTCTGCATAATAAGGTGGGGCTGACGAAATACCTGCGTGTTGATGCGTTGCAGGACAAAGTGCTTTTCGGTTGGGGAATTTAGGGTTACTAGGAAGGTGTCGTTGATATTACCGCTTCCAAAGGGTTGAATATCTGTAACCTTGCTCTGTTGGGTGAAGCGATCGGCAATGGTAATAAGCTGGTCTGTATCCGGTGTTTTGAGATTTTCTGTCATATTTGTGTAAACGGCACTACTTCCCTTGTCATGGCGCGAAGGCAATAGGGGATATAGTAGCGGAAGTTTTGCACCAGGCAAGACAGTCTAACGGTAAAATCAGCGATGGCAGATAATCTTTGCAACTTAACCGATGCTTGAACTAGCTGTCCACTGCGCTGAAGTTATGGACTGCAACTCAGCCAAGAACCGAATATTACTGAACTAAAAGGCTGTCTCTCAGGATAGAGAGCATCCTCTTTGTCGTTACTCGCCAGGGATTTAAATCCTGGCGGGTTAGAATAACCATGAAATAAGCTATCGCCTTCCTCCCTCAATGATCGCCCATTATTCCTAAACTCAAAAAACCTCGAGGTATGCCAACCACTTGGAGAAATAGTTGCTTTGGAACTGAAAGATCGCAACAAATCCGTGCTTTACGAATTCGTTGAAGCCGTGAACACGCAAAATTGGGAAAAAATTGATGAATTGGTAGCTGATGATTTCATTCGTCACAGCTATGCAGCCGGCGAACCCAAGATTGCAAGTCGCGAGCAATTAAAACAGTTTCTCCGCCGTGAATTTGAAACGTTTCCTGATGCCCAAGAGACAATCGAGGATATAGTCTGCGAAGAGGATAAAGTGGCTGTGCGGCATCGGTTACGAGGAACCCAACTTGGCGCAATGGGTTCATTTCCAGCGAGCGGAAAAGTATTGTGTGCGGATTATATTGCTATCTATCGGTTAAAAAAAGGAAAAATAATCGAGGCATGGGCTGAGTGGGACAATCTCCATGGTTTAGTCCAACTTGGCCATTACACTTCACCCGCTTAATCTGGAAAGAGGAGTCAGGAGTCAGGAATCAGGAGAGGAATTTTCATCCTTGGTTGTGAGCGAGAACTCATGTAGAGGCAACGGAAAAATGTCCGAAAGTCTCTTGGGGAGGTAGCTTCGAGTTTTTGGCAAGGGAGAACTTCGGAACTTCAGCCTGATATGGGGGGAGTCCACCCAGGCTGATTGAGTAATGACGAGCAGATATTAAAAGTGCGTTATGTTTCGCTTTGTATAGTATTTATTAGAAAAGGCGATCTTGAGACGAATAAAAAATGAGAAAGCTCCTCAATCCACTATCCAATGGGCGAAAATACTTACAACGCCTGATTCTACCGCTACTATTAATCGTTCTGGCAAGCGGGTTTGCGATCGCACCTGCCTACGCCACCGGTGTCTATCAAATACCCAAGGTCAATCCAGGTGAACCGACTTGGGTCATTGATCAGGCTGATGTTCTCAGTCGCCTTAATGAAGGCAAGTTAAGCAGTGTTCTGGAGAATTTAGCGAAAAAAACTGGCAATGAGGTCAGGATGGTCACCATCCACCGCTTAGACTACGGCGAGACGACCGAAAGCTTCACAAACGCGCTGTTTGAAAAATGGTTCCCAACACCAGAAGAACAGGCGCATCAAACTGTGTTGGTGATTGATACCCTGACCAACGGCAGCGCCATTCGTACAGGAGAAGCTATCAAGTCGATTATGCCCGAAGACATCGCCGAGAGTGTGGCGTCTGAAACAGTGGCCGTCCCTCTGCGCGACGGAAACAAATATAATCAGGCTTTATTGGATGCAAGCGATCGCTTAGTTGCCGTCCTTTCTGGTGAACCTGACCCCGGTCCCCCTGTTGTGGAAGACAAGGTTCAGGTGGCAGGAACTTTTAAGAGTGCAGAAGAAACTGACACCAAAAATTCCACGATCTGGGTCGTTGCCATCTTGATTATCGCTACGGTTGTCCCCATGGCGACCTACTTCTTCTATCAAAGTTTCTCTGGCTAAGCTGCATGATTGGAAGGTTGAAACTCATAACCTTCAACCTGCAACTTTTTCAGTCCTGAACATACTCCAGCCCACTAATTAGAGCATTCTCAGCCCGAACAAATTCCCGTCCTAAATAGGCAGCATGGTCAAGTCGGGTAACAGGACAGGGCTGGGTTTGCTCAAAAATAGCAACACAAAGTTCCTTTGCCGTTCTGCCGGTAAACAAGGTACTATGCGTCCGTTCAACCTTTCCCTTGGCTGGAATGACTTTGCCAGTCTCCGGGTCTACCGCTAAACCCCGTTCATCAATTACATTAGTGAAATGCTTAGCACAAATTAGCCCTGCTTCCTGATCGAGATAGATAATGAAGTATCCAGCTGGATCGAGATCAATATGGCGCTTCGATAGTTGCTCATCGATTTCACGCAGGGTCTCTACTGTTTGATTCATGTTCTCATATGGGGATTTGTCACGTTACTGTTCCGGCGCATCGACATCCTGAACAAACTTCATCCTATTTTAAAAGATGCTTAAAAAAGTGATATTTCTTGAATATCTCCTAAATTTGGAAGCCCATCTTTACTCGTATTCGTCGAACTTTCTGCCGTTCGTTGACAGTGTAGTGCAAAGGTACAGTTGTGACATCTACCAGCAGATACTGCGACTTGAGGAAAAGGGATGTGATCATCTTGGTAGTGTTGCAACCATTCTGTAAGCTGGCTTAACAGCACACTTAAATCTTGTCGGGTTTTCTGGTGTTGTGCAGCGCTATACGTGAACTTGACACTTTGTGGACGAGGTTGAGACCTGACAAACCAGTAGGTCATCGAAAGCTGTTCTGGCAAATAATCGCTTGTTTCAGCCAAAACATAGAGGTAGAGTCGTGTCTGCCAATCTTTCGCTAGCTCCTGGCGTTTTTTGGGTTGAGAATACGTTTTCCAGTCTATAATTTGGGCGCTGTTCTCGTCTTCAATCAACAAGTCATAGATGACAGTCAGCAAGTAATCCTGAAAGGTTAGAGTGCGGCAGTGCTCCGACTCACGGAATGTTTGATGGGCAGGTATCAAAATAGTTGAAGCCTCCTGCACCAAGGCGGTAACCCACTGTTGTAGCTGAGTATCCTCCTTAACGAGCGATTCTACTGGCAATCCAAGTTCTCGTTGTTGCATCAGCAGGTGAAAACGGCTTCCCCAAGAGAGGTGTTCTTGTTGCTCTAGAGAAACGGGTGTTCCTAACTGGTCAAGGTAAATGTGTTGGCACTTACGAGGGCAGATTTCTAGTAAATTTAGCAGCCCTTGGGATATATGAGTTAGGGGTGATACCATCTTAAATTCAAGTTACTAAATCTCGCCAATTTTATGGGGAGTGTCAAAACATGATTCCCGCACTTAGACTCGCTTGAAAAAGCTAAGCTAAATGCTGATTTTGTTCATATGGGCCATCCTGGACTCGAACCAGGGACCTCACCCTTATCAGGGGTGCGCTCTAACCACCTGAGCTAATAGCCCTAGCACCAAACCTTTTTTGTAGTTTGAACGCTTTCCTCTTTTACCTCGATCAACCTGATATGA
>JAIUYC010000694.1 GCA_020216575.1 Coleofasciculus sp. S288
GGTGTACTTTAGCAATGCTTTTGACGACAGGAAACTTGACGTTGGCGTCACCTAGTCTGAGCATTCCCGGAGTGGCTTTGGCAGTCCTAGGCGCAATTATTGCCATCTTCATTTGGCAACAGTTGACTCGACGAGGCGTGTATTAAAGATAGACAAGTTTAATCACTGAAGGTAGTAAAGGAGGCCACCATGAATCTTGAAAAGCGAGCAGAAGCAACTGCTAAAAATATAGAAGGTAAAGTGCAAGAAGCTGTTGGGGAACTAACGGGCGATCGCAAACAAAAAGTAGAAGGACAGATTAAGCAGGCTCAATCTTCAGCTATGCATGCCCAGGAAGATCTCAAAGATGAGGCAAAACGGATAATTGACCAAGCTTAAACTTTGATGAACGAATGATTGCCTTCTGGGTTCGCACTAACCCCTAACAACTAAGTACTAACCTTACCTCGCCCATAAAGGGCGAGTATTTTGCTATTAACTTGCTAGTATTGTAATATCATATCTCAATAAATTTGTGTTGTACCAGAATAATAGAAGGCAATTTATTGAGGTACTCATCTCCTAAGCTCTATTAAGATAAATGACTTGCATTGACTACTTTTACAAACTTTTGGCTCGTCGTGAATACAGTGCTTATGAACTCAGCCAGAAAGCCCGCGAAAAGGGATTTGAACAAAGTGAAATCGCAGAAGCCATCCAGGAACTTCAGAGCAAAGATTACCAGTCAGACACCCGCTTCGTCGAGAGCATGATTACTTCTTACTATGGCAAATATGGAAAAGCGGTTATCAAGCGCAAATGCCGGGAGAAGGGAATTGATGCTGATTTGTTTGAGCAAGTTTGGCAGTCACAAACGGAGAGCGAAGAGAGTGAGGAAACTGGACAACTGGATGACTTAAAAGCCAAGGTAATGCGAAAGTATAAAATCGATAGCTTTCTTTCCATTGAGCCGAAAACTAAGGCAAAGTTATGGAATTACCTTCAGTACAGAGGGTTTAATCCTTATGAGGTTTTAGCTCAGTGGCAGAGAGAAGAAGGTGAGGAGATAGGAGGATAAGCTGTTACGCTTTTAAATTGCTTGTCGAGACAGACGCGGAGACACTCCAGAGGGTTTGATGGCTTGTTTCCTAACTGAATAATATGAAGTTTAAATGCACCACAGCTTAGGAAGGTGGGGGAGGGAGAGAATATTTTTTTGGTGTGATGACAAGGGAATTCGGCAGTGCGATCGCAAAGCAAGGATTTCCTAAACAGTTCAGTTATGTTTTACCTTTTTGGACTAGTCGCGCTACTGCGGCGCTCACGCTAAATCTCCCGACGAAACGCTCTAATTGCTTCTCCGGCGTCAGTTTCAGCCATCAAAATACAGCGTCTCAATAAATCAAGATCGAGGTCATTGAGTCCAAGAAGTTGGCTGCGATCGATGCGTTCATAGCTATTGTTGCGAAGATGATGTAGCGTCAGCAACCCATCTTCTCAGAACCACACTTTCGGAAAATCACGCTCGAAGCTAAATTCTGAAAGCCTTTCTAAGACAAGATTCGAGGGGTGAGTTTCTGTTAGAAACCTAAAAATGTAGCCCAATTGGGCAAGCTCCCGTCCTATCAGGATTCCAGCGTTTGCGATCGCCCAGAGTGACAAAAGAGCGATATATAACTTTTGTATTGCTATTGGTTGAACTGCTTTTGTTCCGGGGTTAATTAATCAGAGTCACTATGTGATGCCAGTTTGTCAGCCCAGCGGGTTGTTTCTGGCAAGCGATATTTGGTGAGGCAGCGCATTACATAATCGATCGCAGTTGGTAAGCTGATGCGATGGCCGGGGGAAACATAAAGGGGCTTGACACCAGTGCGCGATCGCAAAACCATCCCAACGATTTCTCCTCGATGTCGCAACGGTTGCGAACTGCCTTTCTCTAGGGGCAACTCGTCATGTTTGCCCACAAGCAAGGACTTGGCAACCCCAATGGTTGGCATGTTTGTCAGTACTCCTAGATGACAGGCTAGACCAAAGCGACGGGGATGAGCGATACCTTGGCCATCACACAAGATCAGGTCAGGGGTGATGCTAACCTTTTCCAGCGCATCCAGTATAGCTGGCACTTCCCGGAAAGACAGGAATCCTGGAACATAGGGAAAGGTTGTGGGGCGTCGGGCGATCGCTTGTTCCCGTAGCTGTAAATCTGGGAAACTCAGTATGGCCACTGCTGCCCGTGACACAGCCCCCCCTTCCTCAAACCCTAAATCGACACCCGCAACATGCTGTACCTCTCCCAACTGGTCTTCAATAATTACTAGGGATTGCAGTTGGGTTTGAATCGCGATCGCTTCCTCTACAGTAAGCGGCCAGGAGTGACATTGTTGGATTTTCATGTTCTGGTCTTTCCAAGAGAGTCAGGAGTCAGGGGTCAGGGAGTCAGGAGTCAGGGAGTCAGGGGTTCAACTTCTAATTCATAACTCCTCAAGCCGTTGGCGGAGGATGAATTCTGCGATCGCTAAATCTACGGGTGTTGTCACCTTCAGATTTGTCTCCTCCCCTTCCACAATTTGCACGGGCAAGCCACATCGTTCAAATAACGCCGCATCATCCGTGACTTCCCAACCTGACTGGCGTCCTCGTTCGTGACACTGCTTCAACAGCTTCACCTCAAATCCCTGCGGTGTCTGTGCTGCCCACAATTGCCGTCGATCTGGCGTTGCTTGAATTAGACCCGTCTGATCCACAATTTTAATCGTGTCCTTCACTGGCACGGCGGCAATTAGCCCCGGACAATTCAGCAATGCTACCGCGCAGCGCCCCAGCAGTTGGGGCGTCGCCAGACATCTGGCGCCATCGTGAATCAATACTCGTTCCGCCGCTTCTGGTAGCGCCTGCAAGCCATTGTAGACCGATTCCTGGCGCGTATCCCCACCCAGAATGAGCTGCACGGGTTTGGAGAGGGAAAGCTCCGCCATAATTGCCTTAAAGTCTGGCAAGTCGGCTGGTTGGGCGATAATGCCAATCCAGCTAATCTCATCTGCTACTTCGGCAGCTAAGAGAGTCCAAGCCAGTAAAGGTTTACCCAGAAGCGTTAGGAGAAGCTTATTGCGCTCACTCCCCATCCGCCGCCCCATTCCTGCTGCTGGAATTAATAAATTCACGATTTTCCTCTTTTCGGTATCCACTCCCTTAAAATTAAGCTGATCAATTAAGCTCAATCAACGGGAAAGCGGCACACCCCGTCCCGCTTTTCTGCAATCCTCATAATAGAGAGATGGGTTTTCAGCGGGATTTTTTATGAGAATACTAGCCCTTGTCCCTGGTGGAATTGGCGACCAAATTCTATTTTTTCCTACCCTCGATGACCTGAAGCGGTACTACCCCAAAGCCGAGATTGATGTCATTGTGGAACCGCGAGCAATGGGGGCGTATCGGGTTTGTAAGTCGGTCGATGAAGTTCTGAAGTTTGATTTTAAGGATCGTAATGGTCCGGCGGATTTTGGCAACTTACTGGGGATCATCCGCGATCGCGAGTATGATGCTGCCCTAACTCTAGGACGTCGATGGTCGGTTGGTCTGTTGCTGTGGATGACTGGCATTCCCACCCGAATTGGTTATGACGTTGGTGTGGGGCGCTGGTTTTTCACCAACCCCGTGCCTCTGAACACCGAGCAGTATGCTGCCAGCATGTACCACGACTTGCTAAAGGGTTTCGGCATTGACTCCCCCTGCCCGGAACTAGCGATTAGCGTTCCTAAGCAAGATATTCAGTGGGCAGAGGCAGAACAGGAACGGCTGGGAATTAAAGACAGTGGTTACATTCTCATTCATGGCGGTTCCAGCCAACTGGCTCAGTCGAAG
>JAIUYC010000695.1 GCA_020216575.1 Coleofasciculus sp. S288
AGCGACCCCTCCGCCAGCAGGACTGACTAACCACCAGGGCAAAGAATTTTGGATTTTGGATTTTGGATTTTGGATTGAAAAATCTTCCTGTTTATGTTCACCTTTTTGGACTTGGCTACCACCGCGTAATGACTGAGCATAAAGTTGAGGCGCACGTTGAGTAACTATTAAATCCCCCTCGAATAGCCCAGTTTTCACCTCAACCATATCCCCCGACGTTTGACCTAAAGTGACTTCAACAGGTTGGAAAGCATCGCCATTTTGGAGATAGACCAGTTTCTTTCCATTCGCATCAACCACGGCTGAGCCGGGAATGGCTAAAATAGCTGTTGCCGCCCGCTCTGTTAGGACTTCTAGTTGGGCAAACATCCCTGGTTTGAGTTCTCCACCGGAATTGTCCAATTCAGCTTTCACTGGCACTACTCGCGTTTCGCCTTCCACTACTGAGCCAATAACCGCAATTCGTCCACTGAAGGTACGATCAGGTAGACTGGCGACTTTTGCGATCGCACGTTGCTCCATCTTGACCTTATCTAAATCCTTTTCATAAATATTCGCGGTGGCAAAAACACGATTGTCATTCACAATGGTCATTAGCTTGGCGCCTGTGTCCTCGAAGGCTTGACCGAGGGTAACTTCGCGATCGCTAACTGTACCAGAGATGGGAGCTGTCACCGTAACCAATCCTTTATCATTGGCTGCTGTACCCAGTTGTTGCAACCGAGTCTGATAGGCGGCATTACTCAATCGGATACGGGACTGGGCTACCTCAACAGCAGCTTGGGCGTGTTTGAGTTGGTTCTCTGCTTCCAAAACTTCCCGTTGGCTGCTTGCTTTGGCTAGTTGAGCCTCGCCTGCTCTTAGATGCGATCGCGACTCCAGCATTTGACGACGGGGAAGCGCTCCCGCACTGACTAAACCCTGGTCTTTGTCGTATTGTTCCCGAGCAACCTCCACTTCAGTGCGAGCTTGTGCAATCTCAGCAGTTGCAATTTGACGCTGACGCTCCAGGTTTTCTTGGGCTAGCTTTAAGTCCGCTAGAGCCTGCTGTAAATTGCCTTGAGCCTCTACCCGTTTTTCCTGAGATTCAACGCGCAGTTCGACTAAGTCAGGTGCAGCTAAGACGGCGACAGGTTGACCCGCTTTCACAGAAGCACCCGGTTCTACCAACAGCTCAACGACTTTCCCTGGAATGGGTACACTCACCTCCACTTTTTTACTAGGCAAGGTTTCAATCTGACCAGTAGTTTTGATTCCAATCGCTAGCTGCTGCCGTTTAATCGGCTCTACTTTAATTCCCAGCCGTTTTGCTGTTTCTGTATCGACTTGAATCACATCCGAGCTTAGTGTGGCTTCGTTTCCACCCTGAAACTCATGTCCACCATGTCCGGCATGAGCCAGAACAACTACGGGAGCAGATAGTAGGAAAAGGCTCAGGAATGTAAAAGAAACACACTGGAGCGGTGCAGGCAGTTGGAAACGGTCAGCTTGGTGCATAATTGGCAATGTCCTTGAGTTCAAGGGAGCTGGCTGAGGCTTAAGCTTGGCGTTCTGAATTTAGCATTGTTCGCTCTGGTACAAAGGCTGGTTGTCACAAAAACAACCCGTTCGCTCTCAGAGCAATAGAGCTGCATTCTGTGGTTAAGTCTTTCATACAAAAATGAAACCAGGATGAAATCATTAGCTGAATAAATCCAGATTGAACCTCAGCTTATTTTCGACAATTGCCACCTTAGGCCTGGATTTCTCACCACACAGGCATGGATGATGAAGGGGATAGGGGAGATGGGAAATATGGCAGAGGATTTGCAGCAGCACAATATCCCGCTTGAGGAAGCAGCCATTGCGCGGAAGACACTGAGTTATGCGTGACTGGCAATGTTTGAGGAGATGGAGCCAATCAATTCTGTAAGCAGGAAAGAAACTATTGCCCTCAATCCAACGTCAGGAGTTTCAACAAACAGTGAACTGGTTACTGTTTTAACAAACACGGGGGTTTGGATTCCCCAGATTCAAGAAGTACGGGCAATTCCAAACTCTTGTCAAGTATGTGTGCTGGAAGCGAGGAAAATTCTTTGCACAAGTAGACGCTCGCGGAACTTCTCAGGAGTGTCCTGAGTGTAGAGCTGTGGTGAAGAAAGATCTAAGTGTTAGGCTTCACAACTGCCCGAACTGCAAGTACACAACGCATAGAGATGTTGCAGCCGAGCAATTCGCAATAGGGGTATAGCCCTACTCGCTTGCTCGCCGTCGCTGCGCCCGAAGAAAGCTAATGCTGCGTCCGGCTAAGCCTATCATCAATACGCCGGGACACGGCAGAATAGAAACTGCGACTCGACTGAGCGCTCGCCGAACGTCCTGTGCAGCCGTTAGCGAAGCGGGACGCGATCGCGCCCTTCTACCGGGGACTGACAAAAGTCGGTCTAGGCAAGTGGCGAAAACCCTTAGGGAAGTAACCAGAAAAGCTCAATCGTGAGGTTGAGAGGCTCCGGTTACACTCGTAGAGTTAACGAGAGAAATGTCACCCAATTAGACCAGGGAACAATTAGATTTTAAGACAGAGAGACACGATGAAAACCGCAGTTAGACAGAAAGTGGCGGCGCTTGCCACCGTTTTAATATCCGCGATCGCGGCTTGGAACCCAGCCACTGCTTCTACCTTTGGAGAAACAGAAGTTGAGCAGAGCAGATTTATTGCCGTAGCCGCACCCTTTGGCGAGAGTTCTCATCAATTGCTAATCATTGAACAACTCTCACCTAAGCAGCAGTGCTGGAGTGAAAATGGCAGCAATCCAGTTATAGTAGAGCCATTACTATTGAACTTTGACTTTACGGGCATTTGCGGACGCAGCACGGACAGTAATGGCTATTCGATCCGCATCGACGATCAAGATATGGGGCTAGAGTATCTGCTCAGAGTCGTTGAGCGCGATGGCCAACTACTGCTGGTTGGCACCCACCGAAGGGATCGCAAGGCTCCGGATATCGTCATCGGTAGAACTAACGGTCTTACCGATGGTTTTTCCAAAATCGTACTAGAGCCAGGTTGGCAGTTTACTAGAAGAACTTACCAGGGAAAACCCCTTGGTCATATCTATCTGAGTACTGACATGGTGGCAGTTGGACCTGGTACAAATCCTGGTACAAATCCTGGTACAAATCCTGGTACAAATCCTGGTACGGATACGGGTCCCGGTACTTCATCTTCATTCCGAGACATCGGAAGCGATGTCTACAGATCGGAAATCGAACAGGCAGTGGCGCTTGGGTTCATCGCTGGGTTTAAGGAAGACAATACCTTCAGACCGCAAGTTGCTTTAACCAGAGAGCAACTAGTGTCTATGGTGTTGGAAGCTTTAAGCAAACTCCCCGGTGCGAATCTCCAGATTCCCACTCAAGTGTCATCTCGTCCCTATCCGGATGTTGATGCTTCGCGCTGGAGTGCGGCTAAAATTCAATGGGCGCGGCAGAATAACATTATTAGTGGCTATACCGATGGAACATTTCGACCCACTCAACCAGTGACTCGGGCGGAACTAATGGCGGTGGAACGACGTGCTGCTGAATTTGCGCTAACGCTCCAAGGAAAGCAACCCACGCTAACGTCCCAGCAGCCACCTATCGAGTTTTCAGACACTCAAGGTCACTGGGCTGCCTCACTAATTAGCCAAATGTCTTCCTACTGCCGAGTGGCTTCCCCAGTCAACGAATCCGGCACGGTATTTTCCCCAAATGCTCAAGCTCGCCGGAACTATGCGGCTGCTGCCACATTGCGAATGCTCAACTGCGTGAAGCCCGCGCAACCCACAGCTACAACATCTCAGTAATCGAGAGTTGAT
>JAIUYC010000696.1 GCA_020216575.1 Coleofasciculus sp. S288
GAGCCACTTCTCCTGAGTCTGCGGCAGCTTGGGATGCTGTCGAAGAGATGCAGGCGGAAGCCGCACATCAGCGAGCTCGGCGGCTTGAAAAAACTGCTTTTGAGGATTACTGCAAAGAGTATCCAGAGGCAGTTGAAGCTCGGATTTATGAAAGCTAAACGGAGGTCGTAGGTGTTAGGTAGTAGGTGGTAGGGAAGAGGACTTTTCATCATTCCTCCCTTCTGCCTCCTGCCCTCTACCTTCTTCACGTCCAACTCCTGATTATCGAAGCAGGAATGGGAAAAAAAGTTATGTCTATAGGAGGATGAAAAACGGGAGTTACGCGAGTAAAGTATAGAGGGTTACATCCACAAGTAATAACTGTTAGGTGGCGACCGATTATGAATATCATCGCTTGGGTAATTTTAGGACTGCTAGCAGGTGCGATCGCTAAGGCTATCTACCCAGGTCACCAAAGTGGTGGCATCCTTACCACAATGGTTCTAGGTATTGTTGGAGCATTCATTGGCGGTACTTTGCTAACGTTACTGGAAACAGGAAAATTACAACTGACAGCCGCAAGTCTAAGTATCCCTGGAATCTTCGTGGCTGTTTTGGGAGCGATTATTGCGATTTGGCTTTGGTATAAGTTCTCGGGGCGGCTCGTCTAAAGAGCGTTTAACACTAAGGATTGGATAGACTTGTTTGAACTGGCAGTGTCTAGGCGCGATCGCAGTTGTCAGAGAGAATAGTCTCATTCGTGGGCGATACCGCTACCGCCCACGATAAATGATATGGAAAATTTTCGTCTCCGTCTGACCATCCAAGGGACAGTGCAAGGAGTGGGGTTTCGCCCCTTCGTCTATCGCATCGCGACTGAGTTGCAGCTCGTTGGATGGGTGAATAACTCCGCGCAAGGAGTGTTTATTGAGGTCGAAGGCGATCGCGAAAAACTGGAAACCTTCTTAGAGAAGATTAAGACAGAAAAGCCACCGCGATCGCACATCACCAACCTCGAAGCATCCTGGCTCGACTCAATTGGCTACACTCGTTTTGAAATCCGCACCAGTGTCAGTGGTGAGAAAACAGCCATAATCCTGCCGGATATTGCCACTTGTGAGGATTGTAAGCGAGAAATCTTCGACCTTAGCAACCGCCGCGATCGCTATCCCTTCACCAACTGCACCAACTGCGGACCCCGATACAGCATCATCAAGGCATTGCCTTACGATCGCGGCAATACCACCATGCAAGCCTTCCAGATGTGTCCGGAGTGCCAGTCGGAGTATGAAAATCCCCTCAACCGACGATTTCACGCACAGCCGAATGCTTGTCCTCGCTGTGGCCCCCATTTGGAATTATGGGATACCACGGGCAAGGTTTTGGCAACTCACGATTCCGCCTTGCTAACCACTGCTGATGCAATTCGAGACGGAAGAATTGTCGCCATCAAAGGACTCGGCGGCTTTCATTTAGTAGTCGATGCCCGAAACGAGGCAGCCGTCAAAGAACTACGGCAGCGCAAGCGACGCTGGGAGAAGCCGTTTGCCGTGATGTATCCCTCCCTAGAGTTGGTGAAGGAGACTTGCGAGGTAAGCCCTGCTGAAGAAAGTTTATTACTCTCACCAGAAGCCCCCATTGTCCTGCTGCGAAGTCAGAGGGAGAGGGGGAGAGGGGGAGAGGGGGGAGCAGGGGGAGCAGGGGAGCAGGGGAGCAGGGGGAGCAGGGGGAGCAGGGGGAGCAGGGGAGCAGGGGAGCAGGGGAGCAGGGGGAGAAATTACCCATTACCTAATCCAAAATCCAAAATCGCTCCTGCCGTTGCTCCTGGGAATCCCTATCTAGGGGTGATGCTGCCCTATACCCCTTTACATCATTTGCTAATGGCAGAACTGGGGTTTCCGATTGTGGCAACCAGTGGGAATCTTTCTGATGAACCCATTTGCATCGATGAACAGGAAGCGCTTCAGCGTCTGGGCGATATTGCCGATCTATTTTTAGTTCACAATCGCCCGATCGCACGTCCTTTAGATGATTCTGTAGTACGGATCGTTGCCTCCCGTCCCCTGGTACTACGCCGTGCCAGAGGCTATGCCCCCTTACCGATTCCTCAATCTAAAATCCAAGTTGAGCATCAGCGCTTGTCAACGAGCGAACCAAAATCCAAAATTCTTGCTGTGGGGGCATATTTGAAAAATGCGATCGCTATTTCCGTCAACAATCAAGTATTCCTCAGCCAACACATTGGCGATTTAGAGACACCCCAAGCGTTCGAGAATTTTCAACGAGTCATTGCCAGCTTGAGCAGCCTGTATGAGTTTCAACCCACTGCCGTCGCTTGCGATGTTCATCCCGATTACCGTTCTACTCAGTTCGCCCAACACCTAGGCATTCCGGTGATTCCAGTCCAACATCACTATGCCCATGCTCTAGCATGCATGGCGGAAAATGAACTGGAAGCCCCCGTATTGAGCATCTCCTGGGATGGCACCTGTTATGGAGCCGATGGCACGATTTGGGGGGGAGAATTTCTGTATATTACCCCAACGTCCTTTCAGCGCGTTGCTCACTTGCGTCCGTTTAGACTTCCTGGAGGAGACAAGGCAGTTAAGGAACCGCGTCGCATTGCACTGGGACTCCTTTATGAAATCTTTGGAGATAAGCTTTTTGGGATGAAATCGTTACGTCCCATAGAGGCATTTTCTCCCCAAGAGTTGGCTATTTTGCAAACCATGCTGCGCCGGAATCTAAATACACCTGTGACGTCCAGTGCTGGGAGATTATTTGATGCTGTTGCCTCCCTGGTAGGACTCCGTCAAAAAGACAGTTTTGAGGGACAGGCGGCGATGGAACTAGAATTTGCCTTGGATGGTATTGAAACAAACGAGTACTACCCGTGGGAGATGCAAAATGGAGAGATTGGAGGACTATTACCCATCACCAATCACCAATCACCAATCACCAATTACCAATTCCCCCTACAAGTTAACTGGGTTCCAATGGTATCAGCCATCCTAGATAATGTCCATCAGGAATTACCACTGGGACTAATCTCCGCCAAATTTCACAACACGCTTGTCGAAGCGATAGTTGCCGTAGCCAAACAGGTGGGAGAACAGCGAGTTGTTCTCACCGGTGGCTGTTTTCAAAACAACTATTTGACAGAACAAGCGATATATCGGTTAACCCAGGAAAACTTTCGTCCCTACTGGCATCAGCGCATCCCTCCCAATGATGGGGGAATTGCTTTGGGACAGGTAATTGCGGCACAACTAAACCTTAAAAATTAAGGAAAAGTTATCTATTTTCCTAGTAACAAAGTCTACAGTTGTAAGTAACGAGAGAATGTTCCCCATCTTGAATAGCTACAACTGGGAAGCATCCTAATTTTTGTAAATTTATCGTTCGTAGAGCAGGCGTCTCGCCTGCGGTTAGAAAGATTAAGGCTAAGAAAAAATGTGTTTAGCAGTTCCAGGAAAGATTATCAGCATTAGCGGTGATGACTCCTTGATGAGAAGTGGCAAAGTCAGCTTTGGCGGTGTGATTAAGGAAGTCAGTCTTGCCTATGTCCCTGAAGCGCAAGTCGGCGATTATGTAATCGTGCATGTTGGTTTTGCCCTCAGCAAAGTAGATGAAGAGGCAGCTAAACAAACGCTGGCAGATTTACAGCAGATGAGTTCTTAAGTAGCGATCGCAAATAAGCTAGCACAAACGCTACATATTGTAGGGGTACGATATAGCATTTCTCAAACTTGTGATGTACACTTACAGTTTAAGTATATCAATGAATGAAAATCAACAATGAAACCTTATTCAATTGAATTTCGGCAGAAAATCATTGAAGTTCATGAAAAGGAA
>JAIUYC010000697.1 GCA_020216575.1 Coleofasciculus sp. S288
GGCGGGTTTTGTACAAATGCTATCCATTTGTCCACCGATTTAATCTCTAAACCCGCCCCTACAAGGATATTTTTTTATTTGGAAATCCCTAACCACTAACCACTAACCACTAACTACTAACCATGAACCATGAACCATGAACCATGAACCATTTGGCAAAGCTTCTCTTCGGCATACTTGTCCTGACCGGAGGGCTGAGTAGTTGTAGTTCCTCTTTAGATATCACTCAATCTACCCCATCCGACACTACACCAACTTCAACCGCATCTCCAGCGCCAACGTCTCGTGAATTTGCGGCATTGGAACAATCGATTCACCAACAAGTCAATCAATATCGTCAATCTCTTAACCTGCCACCGCTAACATTAGACGCCCGAATCAGCGAACAGGCAAGACTTCACAGCGAGGCGATGGCAAGCGGCCAGGTTCCGTTTAGCCATGACGGCTTTGAAGGGCGAGCAAAAGCGATCGGGAAGTCCATTTCCTTGCGCGGTGCGGCGGAAAATGTGGCATACAACATGGGATACTCTAATCCAGACCAACAAGCCGTTCAAGGTTGGATAAAAAGTCCAGGTCATCGCAAAAATATGGAAGGTAATTTTGACCTCACTGGTATTGGAATTAGCAAAAATGCCAAGGGTGAGTATTACTTCACACAACTTTTCATCAAGCGTCGTTAATTGTTTGTTGTCCGTTGTCCGTTGTCAATTGTTCGTTGTTGTTCTCACTGCTCACTAACCACTGACCGTTCGGCTGAACTTCGACAAGACTTCGGCGTGAGGCTTCGCCGAACGTCCGAACCGCGCTCAGTCGAACGCTCAGTTGCCGCGCTCACGTCGAAGCCACTGACTACTGACTACTGACCCATGACCAACCTACTGATGACTAAAGCATTGAAAGAGTTTCAAGTTTGCGATCGCGACCTTCCCGAAGCGTTGTGTCAAGAGTATATGACAGCAGAGGCGCTTGCGGTAGATACGGAAACCATGGGGCTAATCTATCAGCGCGATCGCTTGTGTCTCGTCCAGATATCCGATCCCCAAGGTCGAGTCACCGTTGTTCGTATTGCCAAAGGACAAACAGAAGCCCCTAACTTAAAACAGTTACTGGAAGCTCCTAATGTTCTTAAAGTATTTCACTTTGCTCGTTTTGATGTGGGGATGTTGCGGCAAAATCTTGACATCCAAGTGACGCCCATATTCTGCACAAAAATTGCTAGCAAGCTCGCTCGCACGTATAGCAGCCGCCACGGACTCAAAGATTTGGTACTTGAGTTAGAACACGTAGAACTCGATAAAACGTCTCAAAGTTCCGATTGGGGAAATGTCGCCAACCTCTCCGACGAGCAGTTGCAATATGCTGCCAACGATGTGCGTTACCTACTAAGCGTGCGGCAGAAATTGATCGAGATGCTCAAACGAGAAGAACGGTGGGAACTGGCTCAACAGTGCTTCAAGGCGTTGCCCGTAATCGTGTCTCTGGATTTGCTGCAATACAAAGACATCTTTGAACATTAAGCAGCCAGAAGTCAGAAGCTTAATTGGTTTTCAATAGGTTTTTGTAGGGGCGCAACACTATTGCGCCCCTACCGCGTATTGCCTCTGAACAGGGATGTAGCTGAAAAAGTTCCGATAATACTTCAAGTAGGAACTTTTTTGGAATAAATTGTACAATGGAACCGATTTCCTCGAAAACTTAAGCCGTTTGCAAGGACGTAAAACTCATGAAAATCACTTGCCCCATGTGTGATGGAAATTCTGTTCCCACTACTGAATTGGAAATTGTCTTGGATTGTGATTGGTGCGGTGGACAGGGATGCATCGAGGAATCTGACAACCGATTTTTGGCAGATGAGGAAATTGAGGCTGAAGAGGAAGATTGGGCATTGCCAGCGTGGTATTGAGCCTCAACAAACGGTGTTTAGCAAGAGCTAAAACGGCTGACTCTCAAGGTATTCTAATATTTACTTATATTAAGTTTTTTATAGAGAAGTTTAGTTAAGTTATGGGAGATTATCAAAGGCTGGTTGTTTCAGTAATTTCTTGATCAGAAGATACTTGACTATTAATCACCTACACAGTTCTGAATCCATTAACTTGCAAGGCATTGCCAACTAATTGATTCTCAGTAAGCTAGCTTTAATTGGAATGAGATGTTACAAATTTAACTCAGTATTAGAAATATAAAATAAAGATTTAATTGCTCAATTTGAACAAAATTCTCAAAATATTCATGGAATCTTTTATTAGAAAGATTTGCAATAAGCCTTCGGTTAAAAGCATCAAGTCCATCAGTATCTGATTTGAAGCTCTTACTTGAATCTGAGGGATGTAAGGCAATTGAACTTCATTTGCCGCCAGGAAGTGTCTTGTTTCTAATAGTGAATAAAGATGACAGCTACTTGAAACTTGAACCAGCCTTTTCAACCCGTGAAGTAACATCAGGTTGCTATGACGTATACAATTCCTAGCAGTTGTAATGGATGTAACAGCTGCCGACCCCAGTGTCCTACAGGTGCAATCAAACAAGAGGGCGAAAACTACTGGATTGACCCCGATCTTTGTAACAACTGCGAGGGGTATTACTCTGAACCTCAATGTGTTATCCACTGCCCAGTCAGCTCCCCCGTTCCATCCCAGGCGAAAAAGGGTAGACACAAAGTTGATGTCAGAACTGCCACAAGCCCCCACCTGTTCCCAGACGGGAAGAATAACCCGTTTGCATCCGCGATCGCAATCTGGAAAGCCTGTAACATCCTGGCACAACGGCGATCGCTCCCTTGGAAAATAGACGAACAAGGGCAGCTTTATTACCAACGGCAAGTCAATCAAGGTCGAGGAGCAATTACCTTCCGGCTCACTGACAATCTCGAATCGGAGCCACCATCAGCACTTTCCCATTCAACGGCACTCTCGGTTCTTGAAACGTTTGATATCAGAGCTGCCTGCATTCACCTCCTCTACGCAGCGCACGCCACAATGGTGGATAAGCCTTGGGAGCAAGAGTTTATCATTAGCGATCGCCAAATTGAAGAATACCTGGGACTAGAGAAACGCAAAGACCTCAGTAAGTCAGCGAAGCTAACTCTGATTAAAGAACTTGCTCAACAACCTTGCAAAATCATAACTTCGATTAGTTGGCCTCAGCAGGGACAAGTTAAAGGATTTTCAATTAAGGAAAGCCGATTGTGGCATATGCTGGAAATTCAGCACCACTTCCAAGAAGACGCGACAGGGTGCAAATATCTAGTTGGTCTCACTTTTAGAGTCAAAGCAGGCATCTGGGCGCAGTATTTCTTGAACAAGCAAGGCTGTAAGGAGCGAACAGCTTTTTATCAGTACGGTAGTCTGCCCAAAGCCCTTTTAAGCACCGTGATGAGCATCTGGCAGCAACATGAGGGCGCCGCTCGCATGATGCTGTGGCTGCTATTTAAAACCAAAATGGGCAAGGAACAGCGCATTACTGTACCGACGTTAATGCGTGTTGCCTACGGTGAGGAGAAAGTTATCCAGGCATCTTCGCAGCGGCAGGAACGGAAGCGACTGTTACGAACCTTTGAAAGCGACTTAGAAACGTTAAGCCATTATCAACTCAAAGCCGTATTTGACCCTATCAGCTATCCCCTAGAGATTCAGCCCTTGTGGGCAAAGTTAGTCGATATTCCAGACGATGCAGAAGAAGCTCTAGAATTCTGGATGAATGATGGTAATAGCGACACGCGCTTGACCGATTCCGCCCCCCGTGGGAAATGGAATCGGTTAATGAATGCCCGTATCTTGTGTTTTGAACTCCCGGCAGAATGGGAGCAGCAACTCGCTGAATTTGAAAA
>JAIUYC010000698.1 GCA_020216575.1 Coleofasciculus sp. S288
ACTTTCCCCTGGCTCAAAGTCAGCGTCATCAAGCTAATATCAGCACCAACTTCCACTTGCAGTTTACCCCTTACTCCTTGCTCAGTGGTGAAGTTCGGTTGTTGAGGAGTTAAGGGTTCTTTGAGTGCGTTCTGGGCAGCCCACCCCCTGATCTCAGACGTTGGGTTTTGTGGGTCGCGAAAGGCTTGACCATCGAGGTTATCGGGCATCGGGAAGGGCGACCAGTTACTGGGGTAAGGAAACTCAAAGTTGTAGCGCGGGTTGCGGTAAGTCTTCCAACCGCTTGACGAACCCGAATCGGAGGAGCGGCAACTCAGTAGCATGACTAGCAGGAGCATCAAAATGCCTGCCATACGCTTTCCACGCCGAGAGGGGGTAAGGGGGTGAGTGGGTGAGCGGGTGATTTTTCTGGCACAAATCCCGCTCCTCGTGGGCGGAATCTTCTCCGAATGAAGGTTGATGCCTTGCCCTTTATGGGCGGAATTTCTCTCCCTCCCCCCCTCTCCTCCGCTCATCTTCGCCTCTGAGTGATGGCAACTCACTCCTTTTGGAACGTATTTGACGGGAGACACAGGTAAGACAGCTTCAGTTTTGTTGAGTGCCTTTCTTCATCCGCAAGATAACCATCACTAGCCGGAAAATATTAAGTAATGTAACAGTTTTGCTGTCATGCTGGCTAAACAGCTTGACAGCCCCTGAATAACCCGATAAGCTTGCATAGCATACCCGGGTAAAACGATTGAAAATTATATGCAAGACAAGCAAAAGGTTACATTGTATCTCCCGCCAGGACTCCACCGCCAGCTCAAAATTCGAGCAGCTGTTGATTCAGACTCAATGTCAGCAATGGTCGAGAGAGCAATAGTATTCTATCTACGCCATCCGGAGGTGGTTGACGAGATAGAAGAAGCCTACGGCAGAACACATAAGGTTTATACCTGTCCTGAATGTTCTAGTTCAGTAGTGCTAAATGAGGGGGAAATGGTTTCCCTAAAGAATCAGCCCAGTGTTCTGGAAGAAGAGCTTCCGGTGGACAAGGTGCGAGAAGAAGTAAACTCCCGTACCGACTCTCAGGGAGAAGAAGAGTTAGTTCCTTGTTGATGTTCGCTCATAAAGAGCTAAATAATCCCGCTCTTTGTGATGTTTGGGCAGTGGTTGCGCCGTCTCTATTAGGTCGATAGTCATGCAAGAAGAGATCAGTATTCTCATTCAAGCTCAATATCCTCTAATTTACCTCGTGACTTCAGAGGAAGAGCGGGCTGAAAAAGCAATAGCGATGATTGCTCAAGCCAAAACCCAACCGCGCCGTGTTTTTGTGTGGACTGTCACCCACGGTATTGTTGAGTATGGTCAATCACGCCACATCACCCAACACAATACAGTCTCTCCAGAAGCAGCGATTCAGTGGGCAATTCAACAGAAAGAGCCCGGTATATATATCTTTAAAGATTTACATCCATTTATTGATTCCCCAGCAACGACCCGGTGGTTGCGGGATGCGATCGCTAGCTTCAAGGGGACGCAGAAGGCAATCATTCTGATGTCTCCCGTGCAGCAAGTACCAATTGAGCTAGAAAAGGAAGTAGTCGTACTCGATTTTCCGCTGCCCGACTTAGCAGAACTCAACCAAGTACTGACCCATCAACTCGAGCAAAGCAGAACTCGTCGCACTACAACAGAAACGAGGGAGAAGCTCCTCAAAGCTGCACTAGGCTTAACCCACGACGAAGCTGAGAAAGTTTATCGGAAAGCTCAAGTCAAAGCTGGGCGTCTGACAGAAGGCGAAGTTGATATTGTCCTCTCTGAGAAAAAACAGCTCATTCGCCGCAACGGGATTTTAGAGTATATTGAAGAGGACGAAACGATTGACTCGGTTGGGGGTTTGGAAGAGCTGAAGCGGTGGCTCAGACAGCGATCCAATGCCTTTACTGAGAGAGCGAGAGAATACGGATTGCCCCAACCGAAAGGGATGTTAATATTAGGAGTACCGGGGTGCGGTAAATCCCTGATTGCTAAAACAACATCTCGCCTCTGGGGTCTACCGTTGTTACGTTTAGATATGGGTCGGGTCTACGATGGCTCGATGGTTGGTCGGTCAGAAGCGAACTTGCGTAACGCGCTCAAGACGGCGGAATCCATTTCTCCAACTATCCTCTTCATTGATGAGTTAGATAAGTCTTTTGCTGGCAGTGCTGGTTCTTCCGACTCCGATGGAGGCACTTCGAGCCGTATTTTTGGTTCCTTCCTCACCTGGATGCAAGAGAAAACCTCTCCAGTGTTTGTGATGGCAACGGCTAACCGAGTTGAGCGCTTGCCGGGAGAATTTCTCCGCAAAGGTCGTTTCGACGAAATCTTCTTTGTAGATTTACCAAACCAGGAAGAGCGCCAGCAAATCTTTAACATTCACCTGACTAAGCGGCGTCGCGATATTTCCCGCTTTGATCTCGAACAGTTGGCAAAGGTGTCCGATGGGTTCTCAGGAGCTGAAATTGAGCAAGCCATCATTGCAGCAATGTACGAGGCATTTGCTCAAGACCGAGAATTCACCCAACTGGATATTATCGCGGCGATTAAAGCTACACTACCGCTTTCTCGGACAATGACAGAGCAGGTAACAGCCCTGAGGGACTGGGCTAGGCAGCGAGCGCGACCTGCTGCGTCCTCCGTTGCTGAGTATCAGCGACTGGAGTTCTAACAGGCTTTCTCCTGCTCCCAACAGGAGGAAAGGCTAGCAAACTATTGCTAGCAGTTTGACAAAAAGCCGCCTTTTCAAAGCGGCTGAACCCACAAAGTAAAACGCTACGTTGTCGTTTCGTTTCTATCTCTACTGGAGGAAATCCAAATGTCTCACTTTAGCACTCTGCGCACCAAGATCACCGACGCTGAAATTCTGAAAGCTTCTCTCCGTGACCTTGGTATTTCCGTCAAGACGGAAGCTGATGTTCGTGGCTACAATGGTCAGCGCGTTCGTGCCGATCTGGTTGCCGTTCTGGAAGGCGAGTATGATCTCGGTTGGTCTCGCAATAGCGATGGTTCCTTCGACTTGATTGCTGATCTGTGGGGTGTTGCTAAGAAGCACAATCAAACCGAACTGATCAACTCTATCAACCAGAAGTATGCAGTGAACAAGACTTTGGCAGAAGTCAAGCAGCGTGGCTTGCAGAATGCCAACGTGAAACTGGTGCTGCAATAGTAGTCTCTGTAGGCGTTCCCAAGCTCACGGGTTGACCGAAAGCGGGTTAACCCGTTTTTTAACCCAGTATAAGAAAAACGGGATAAAAGCGATCGCATCTGAAATCACGAGGTGCGATCGCTTTAGTTTTAGAGAGGAATAAGAACTTGCCAGAGGCTCTATCTCGGATCAATTACTTAGCAATCTCCAAATCATTGCGATACAGGTCATAGGCTTGGCTGTATTCCATCACTCGTGCTACCTCGGAAATAAACGACTCGTCATAACCGGCTCGACGCAGCAGGTGAAAACCCATTTCCATACCAGAGGCAATTCCGCCAGCCGTGATTAGACGATCAACATCAACGACTCGCGAGCGACTGATTTTACAGGCTGGGGCAATATCTGCTAAGCGATCAATGGGGACTTTGCCTGCACCTGAGGCTTCCGCGCGATCGGGTTCTTTGCGGTTGGTGGCACTCAGTCCATCCAAAAGACCCATAATTCCGTAAATCCATGAGCCAGTACAGACGCTGGTCAGCAGGCAATCCTCGGGCAAATTGCGAATAAACTGATGTAGGCGCTGGTTATGCATTTCCTGGCGAGTGCCAAATCCTCCTGGAATCAAAAACGCATTTATGTAGGGAGTATCGGCA
>JAIUYC010000699.1 GCA_020216575.1 Coleofasciculus sp. S288
TCCAACGCTCTATTGCTCTGACCTTGGCAGACCTTAAGCGTAACGCGATGGAAGCCCCGCTCAAAGTCGCCATTATCTGGTCTGAGAATAATCAGCGTCTCCATAGACCTCTTGCAAAAGTTGGTTTTCACTACGTAGCCGTAGTACTATATCATCTTTCCTTTTAGTCTTTATGCAAGAAGTCTATTTATGGATGTCTGGTAGATTCCCGTTGCCAGAGACGACATTAGACAATTAATTCTTCTGTGACAACAGAATCCGCCAGTTGAACCTGCACAACAACCGGGGTGTCGGGAGGTTCGCTGAATTCTAGCTGAATCAGATTATCCGCTTCTCGTGCCTCAACTTCAGCGCTCTCGCACTCAAGATTTACCTTCAGTTTTAGACCGGGTGGTAACTGTTCCTCCTCCCCCATTGGCAGCACTTGGATAAGAACGTTCATATTTTCTGCTAGAGTTGGGGTTTCTGCCATTTCTGGCTGGATAGTAATCACCAACGCGACTGTTTTCTGGTTGAGGAGTAGTCCTAGATCAAAGGTTTTCGCTCGTTTAATCTGGGAACTTCTCAGGTTTCTTAACCCTGCCCAAGCTAGATGAGCTTGCCTGGGCGCGAACACCTCTTCCAATGCTTGCCATGCTTCATGAAAAATGCCTTCCAACCATTGACTGAGGATGACTTTTGGGCGAACGTGTTGCAAGTAAGTCGGCAATTCGATTAGTGATCGCAATTCCCGCAGCGAAAGGTCTGACTCTGAAACGCTGTCAACAAATCCTAGTAAGGTTGCTTCTTGCTGTTCGTCGTCGATTTGTACCACAATGTATCCAATCCGGTCAGTTTGAACTTCGGGCGGAATGTGGCATACCGTTTCATTTTGCCGGACAGGGCGACATTCCAGTCGTCCCCGATTTGTGACTTCCAAATCAGCCACATCAAGTGCAAAGCGAACCAACGGATTCCAGCTATCACCAGCAGTCAGGTTGGTAGAAATACCCAGAATTTGTAGGTAGTTATGCACAGCATACACTGCCAGGGTATTGCGATAAACCTGCTCAGCTTTTTGGGGTGTAGGTTGCTGACGAGTGAATTCCCGAGCCGTTCGATGAGCGGCTTGTGTAATCGGCATGGGAACTAGAAAATGGTCTGGCGATCGAGTTTCGTAAATCATGACAGCGTTAGTTTCCAAAACTGTTCATTCAGAAGTACCCTCGCTCTCTCCCAAATGTCCTCAGCAAGCGGTTACAGTGGCGGCTATACCATTGGGGGAGATACTTGGCATCTTTTGGTGAAAGGTTAAATCTTGCTGCAATAGTGTCCCAAGGTAGGATATTTGGAGAAAGTTGCTGTAAGAGTAAAACCTGAGCATTAATATCAGAGCGATTTTTAAAGAAAGTGTTCCTTAAAACTCCATCTGGATCGGTCTGCACCCAGTCGAGTACTTCGTTCCACATTTCAAGAGCAGGTTGTACATCAGGAGAAGCCGATAATCCATCTACAGGATCGAGGATTTGTCCTTCTTGTGTCTGAAGCACAGGAGCTTGACGGTTGCGTTGCCGGGAAGTGCGATCGCGATAATGTCTGAGAATCCTTTTGAGGTTATCGTCCAGCCAGGTAATCACGCCACGAATTTCTGGATTGTATTCCTCTAAATGCTGACAGCAGTATTCCCACATTTCTTGTAATGCATCAGCATAATAAGGCTTTCGCTCCTCGTTCCAGAGCCTACCTGAGGTCATCACCCGTTGGTGAATCACTTGAATAATTTTTTGACGCTCAATGCTTCTAGGAGGATAAGTGCAGGCTTGAGCGACAAGCTGACGGAGGATTTCATCAAGGTTGTCCATAAAGGGGTGTAACCGATCCGTAGGGGAGCTTTTGCAAATCTATTGGCAACCATACAGGTGAGTCTGTGGCACGGGAAGTCCCTGATATCAAATCCGTTTGAACAACCAGATTATCGTAGGGGCGGGTTTAGCAATTAGCTTTGGGTAATACCAACAACTTGATACCAAAACCCGCCCTTACAGGTTTTGTGGTCATTTAACCAGATTTAATATGACCTGCTATTTAGTTACACGCACGACCGAGACAGATTTCGCAAATCAATTTCTTAATTTTTCTTTACAAATTTCAGTGTGAAAAGTTGGGTTGAGAGACGCCAGTAACTAGATAGATGCCACTCTGCCAGTCAATCAGAATGCATCCTCACAACCCACAGGCAGAAATGAAAGAGATACTAGCAGACAAACCCTTAGCCCTTAATTACTTTCAGGAAGATGCGACTTCGCAGCTTCTGCCCAATCCACCTCTTCTTACCAGTCATCAATCGGGATGGCGCGATATCCAGCTTGCATACCATCGTCAACCCTCCTGGGAACTACCTGAACTAGACGGCTCTCAACATATTATTGCCGTTCCTATCGCGCCTCATCCGGTGGGAATAGAATTCGTTTCAGAAGGTCGTTTGCAGCATATTCAGTATCATCCCATTGACTACGCAAACGGTTGCATTGAGATATTTCCTGCCAAGTTACCTTACAAACTTTGTTGGAATCAACAAGTCGAATTTATCCACTGCTATCTTGAGCCTACATTCCTTTCTGGTGTAGCCCATGAAACGGTCGATCCAACTCGGGTTGAGTTGGTATTGGAACTCCGGAAGATCGATTTACTGATTTACAGCATATGTCTGGCGCTCAAAACAGCTTTGGAAGTCAATGGAGCTGGGAGTTGCATTTATGCAGAGTCACTGGCAACTGCACTATCTGTCCATTTATTGCGATATTACTCCACTCGCAAACATAACTTGCGAGAGCATGAAAGCGGGTTACCCAAACAAAAGCTGAAACAAGCGGTTGACTATATCAACGAGCATTTAAGTGAAGACCTATCCTTGACAGAAATCGCTGCCGAATTGAGGATGAGCCAATACTATTTCTGTCGTTTGTTCAAGCAATCTACCGGAATGTCTCCCCATAAGTACCTGATCCAACAGCGGATAGAACAGGCAAAGCAGTTGCTGAAACAAAAAGAACTAACGGTAACAGATGTAGCGTTGACGTGTGGATTTGCGAATCAGAGCCATTTTGCCAAGTACTTTCGCTTATACACAGGCGTTACACCTAACCAATTTCGCAAAACCTAGCAAGATTTTGTTCTAAATGGCAAGAAAATGTGCGACTTCGGCTAGAAATTCTGATTGAATCGTTTTTATTTGCAGGTAATGTCACCAAAAGTTCACATCTCTACGTTGAATTCTTATTGCCATAATCCTGAAATAATTTTCGGACTAAAAATTGTACAAGGGTGAAATCATGAAACTTCTAAAGATTCATCTCCGTTCATTTGCTCTAGCAGTTCCTGCCAGTTTTCTGATGGTTTTGCTGTTTCAAAAAGCTAGCTTCGCTTGGCTGAAAGTTTGTAATCGTACTCCGGAAGAGATTTATGTAGCAATCGGATACAAAATGAATCAAGCAATTGATTGCTGCGGTCAATCTCAAGATTCTGAAGTTGTTTGCAAGAAAGCTTGTTTATTTTCGTGGATTTCTCAAGGATGGTGGAATATCAATCCGGGAGAATGTGCAAATGTCCTGAATCGCAATCTGCAATATAACACTGTTTACTATTACTATGCTCACACCGAAGGTAGACAAAGGGAATGGAGGGGAGATACCCCTTTTTGTACTAGCTCATCGGCATTTCAATATTTCCACGGCGAAGGTTTTAACTGTTCTGATACTTTGGAGGATTTTAGAGAAGTTAGAACGAGAGGCTCTAGAAATTACACGCTGAACTTGGAATTCTAATATACACATTCGAGATCGGCTAAC
>JAIUYC010000700.1 GCA_020216575.1 Coleofasciculus sp. S288
TTTTTGCCCCATGCTCTGAGTTTCCGGCTTCATCAGCAGTTGGGGAAGCACCGGTACTAGCTGCATTGGATCGAAGCCTGGAGTATCTTTCAAAATCTCCCAGATTCGCTTCATATGTTCGGCACTCTGAGCCTCTTGTGGCGTTGTTGTCGTTACTGATGTCTTCTTCTCGACCAATCCCAACCGCTCCATCAGAGAGTAAGTCACCCTGTCAAATGTCCGACGCCCATAGACATCGATTGCCTTAACAATTTCCTCGATTAACTGTTCGCGGATAAAAGCCCCCCGTTCTGAGAAGAGAAAATCCAGCGTCTGATTTAACACTTGATTGAGATCATAATCCGGATTTTTGCTGGCATTGCGCAACAAATTCTCCAGGCGGTTCCAGCGGAATGTGCCATCCTTAAACAGCAAATCCTTCAACGATGTCCGCAATTGTGGCGAGGGGTCGGTCAACAGACGCTTCGCTACGTAAGGGTAGGCTTTACTGAGCACCTTGAAGTTCGGATCGACATTAATTGCAATCCCCTCCAACGTCACCAAGGAGCGAATAATCAGCGCGTAGTAAGCAGGTACTCGGAACGGATACTCATACATCAGCGCCGACAGTTCATCTGTAATGCTCTTGAAGTTGAGTTCCGCCACACTCGCTCCCAAAGCATTGTTAAACACACTTCCCAATGCAGGAATAATCGGTGTTAAATCTGTCTCTGGCGTCAGAAACTCTAGCTTCACGTAGTCATGGGCTAAGCCAGCGAAGTCCCGATTGACCAAATGGACGACTGCCTCAATCAAACCATAACGCTGATACGGCTTGACCTCGCTCATCATGCCAAAGTCAAGGTAAGCCAACTTTCCGTCAGGAGTCGCTAACAAATTGCCAGGATGGGGGTCGGCGTGGAAGAATCCATGTTCCAGCAACTGCCGCAACGAACATTGAACGCCTACATCAATCAGGTGTCTAGCGTCAATGCCTTGGGCTTTAATCGCTTCCATATTCGTCAGCTTTGTCCCCGTGATCCACTCCATCGTCAACACGCGACGCCCCGTGTATTGCCAGTAAATTTTGGGAACGTAAACATCCTGGAGGTGACCATAAAGCTTGGCAAAACGCTCCGCATTGTGTCCCTCTTGGGCGTAGTCCATTTCTTCAAAGATACGGGTGCCAAATTCATCCATAATGGCAACCAAGTCGCTCCGCACCCGCTTGATGTTACTCTGCGTCCACTGAGCAAGGCGTCGCAGGATGTAAATATCTAGGGCAATGCGCTGTGCCAGTCCTGGACGCTGCACCTTTACTGCTACTGTTTCACCCGTCTTGAGCTTGCCCTTGTAAACTTGTCCTAGGGAGGCAGCGGCAACTGGCTGTGCTGTGAGTTCGGCGTAAATCTCCTCTGGACGATCGCCTAATTCTTCTTCAATGAATTGATAGGCGACCTCGTTTGGAAATGGGGGTAATTGGTCTTGCAGCAACGACAACTCTTCTAAATAAAGCGGCGGCACCAAATCGGGTCGCGTCGAGAGTGCTTGTCCTACCTTAATGTAAGCCGGTCCCAGTTTCGTCAACATTTCCCGTAGTTGAATGGCTCGACGCCGCTCGTTGAGCATACGGCGACCTCGGACGCCATCCCACCACAAGCCGAGCGCAAGCATGATAAATGGCACGACAATATTAAACATTCGCCCCAAGACTTGTAGCGGCATCTTGCTGTATTGGGCGGTGATGGCTACGGGGTCGTAGCGAAGCGCTTCGGGTTGAAGAACCGAGGGCTGCTCCAGAAACTCTGCTTCTACTACCGACGTCTGGCTTAACTCATGCTCAACCGCGATCGCTTCGGCTGGCACTTGCACTGCTGCCTTTTCCGTCACCGCTGTTGGGTCTAATTGGTGGGAAGCTGGGGAAACTGTTTTAAGATTCATGTTTATTAGGGATGGACTGATAGGAGCAACTCTGTAAAGTATTGTAACAACTAGGGCTGCGAACACTAGAAAACCTAATTCATCTGGGCTGGAGTGAGCCAGATAGGCGGCAATCGCCCTCAAACGAAAAATGCCATGGGGTTCAAGTTATTGACACCAAATTTACACTAAGTATCAGTAACCGACCTAACGCAGTGGGAGCAACTCTCCATCGGAGCTGTTGCTATGCCCTAACTTAGTATTTACTTCTTCTGGGGTCTGTTACCTCTTCCCTCAAGGTGAATTTTGCTCATAGTGTATCTAATCTGAAATTTTAGAGTTTGGATTTTGGATTAAAAATTTATGTCTATGCCCTATGCCTCATGCCCTATGTCCAACCCCCGCCAGTAATATTTAATTTCATAGATTCACTGGGATGAAAATTCCTATCCTCTACCACCTACCTACCTAAATACCTATTTTCTGGATTGCTCCTCCCCATTTAATGAAATTATTATGCTAGTTTCTTTACGAATTCATAACTTCGCCTTAATTGACAAGTTGGAAATGGAATTTGGCGTTGGTCTAAATGTCTTGACCGGTGAAACGGGTGCGGGAAAGTCGATTATTTTGGATGCCATCGATATCGTTCTGGGTGGAAAAGTCTCCAACCGGATGATTCGCACAGGGACGGAACGCTCGATGGTGGAAGCTACGTTCCGAGTTGACACGGGGTTAACTGCCTGGTTGAGCGAGCAGGAGATTGACTTGCTTGACGAGGGGGATTTGGTTTGCAGCCGGGAGATAGCGGTTAAGCAGGGAACTCTCCGGACGCGATCGCGAGTGAATGGAATTCTGGTGAATCGGCAATTGATGGAGCGACTGCGGGAACGTTTGGTGGAAATCACCGCTCAAGGTCAAACCGTCCAACTGACAAGTCCGGCACTTCAGCGGGAGCTAATCGACCTGTATGGCGGTTCCCTCCTTCTCCAGCAGCGCGATCAAATCGCCTCTGCCTACCTTGCCACCCAGGAAGCATTGAAAGCACTGGAGAAACGACGACACTCCGAGCAAGAACGCCTGCAACGATTGGACTGGCTGGAGTATCAAGCTCAAGAACTGAAGGCAGCGCACCTAATAGATGCCGATGAACTCGAACAACTCGAACAAGAATGCCAGCGACTGAGCCATGTCGTAGACTTACAACAACAAAGCTATAAAGTTTATCAGGCTCTGTACCAAAATGACAACGGTGCAGCGGCTTGTGCAGATTTATTGGGTGAAGCGGAATCAACCTTGGTGGAGATGGTGCGCTACGATAGCCAGTTGCAATCCATGCTGGATCTGGTGAGTGCGGCACTGGCGCAGGTGGCGGAAGCCAGCCATCAAATTAATGCCTATGGAGATGGACTAGAAACCGATCCAGAGCGTTTGCAAGAGGTGGAAGAGAGAATTCGGGCGCTCAAACAAATTTGCCGCAAATACGGACCGACGCTGGCCGATGCGATCGCTCACTATGAAAAACTTCAGGCAGAACTGGCAGAACTCAGCGGTGAGGGTCAATCCCTAGAAGAGTTGGAAAAAACGTACTCGTTATGTCAGGAAACCTTGATTCATGATTGTACGAAACTGACTCAGTTGCGCCGTACAGCGGCCGAGGAACTAGAAAAACGCTTGGTAGAGGAACTGAAGCCTTTAGCGATGGAAAAAGTGCAGTTTCAAGTCGCGATCGCTCCTACTACCCCCACCATTGCCGGAGCTGACCAAGTGACCTTTTACTTCTCTCCCAACCCCGGAGAACCGCTGCAACCGCTTTCTGTGACGGCGTCTGGCGGGGAAATGAGCCGCTTTTTGCTGGCGCTGAAAGCGTGCTTTTCCAACAGCACCGACCATTGGGGAACTCTGATTTTTGATGAAATTGATGTAGG
>JAIUYC010000701.1 GCA_020216575.1 Coleofasciculus sp. S288
CATACAACTGCAAAATCAAATCCTGGTGAGGGTGTCGATTGAGCAAACAAACATCGGGAATCCATAGGTCACAGGCAGAACTTTCCTGAATAACTTGGTTTCTGATTTGATTAATTTCTTCCCGTAAAGACCGAATTGGCTGCCCAGGTTGCTCGCTCACCAACATCTCCACAGGAATGGGAATGAGCAGTCCCTCACCATTAGCATCCAAGCCGGCTGTCAGAATTTGGGTAAGGTCAGAGCTGTCTTCAGCCCAGATACTGCGAACCAGGATAACTCGTTCTGGAGCAACAGCACGAATGCGGGCTAAAATATCTGCTTCAGTGGTTCCGATCTCTAGCCCCAATTCTTCAGGATTTCCCCAGGTTTTGGCTTCCTTAACCACCTGTAAGTAAAGAGGAGACTCAGAGGTGGGATAATGCTGTAAGGCGATCGCACCTTGATTGGACGTGCAGCACAGAACAAATACTGCCTTACCTGGGTAAATTAAAAATGGAGCGACATGATCTTGCCCTGAGTAGGGACTCAGGGTAATCGCATCTACCTTCCACTGTTCAAAAACCGTGCGGGCAAAAATGGTGCTGGTGTTGAGGTCACCGTGTTTGGCATCCAAAATAATTGGAATGTCGGAAGGAATCGCTGCTAGGGTCTTGTGCAGCAGTTCCATGCCCGGAACTCCCAGCGCTTTGTAAAAGCCGAATGTAGGTTTGTAAGCGCAAGCCAAATTTGCCGTTTGCTCAATGATGGATTGCAGCCAGTCCCACAATTGCTCAATGATGCCGTCTTGGTTTTCTGGTTTAGTGTAGTGGCTGGGTAACAGTTCTGGATTGGGATCGAGTCCGACGACTAGCAAGCTTTGATTGCGAGCGATCGCCCCGTTCAACTTGTCGAAAAAATTCATCAGGATTCACAGAATGATAGCACTAAAGCCCACTCTGCTTACCTTAAAGCCCTTCCCTCTCCAAGGGAAGGGGTGACACGAGGAGTCTCTATGGGGTTGGCTCTTCAACTTTCGTTACCGAGCCAACTAGGGGAGCTTTAGCTATCTTGCCCAAATCAACAGATTCCAACAGCGTTTCCCAATCCTCTACTAATCGAGGATCGTTTGGATTAGCTTGACGCAACTGAGCCAGAGAGTTGATTGCATCAAACCAGACACCCGCTTCTGCGTAAACAGCCGGACGCTCACTAGGTTGTGCGGTTTGTAACTTGGCGGCCAGAGAAGAATTCCGCTCAACTCGTTCGATCCAGCCATCTATCGCCACATCTCTAGAGCGATCGTTGGGGTTACAAATTAGCGCAAAGTACCATTGATAACGCTCGCCTTGTTTTAACGAGGGTGAACTCCTTTCCCCTTCACTAAGATCTAGACTGACTACACCGGGCTTATCAGGCAGTTCGACCATTGTTTCATAGACTACCTCGCCCTCTTTGTCAAGTAGGACAAATTCGGCTAACTGCGTGTCAGTTTGAGAATTATTAAAAAAGAATGTTGGGTTAGCACCAACCGTCCAACCAATGTTAGTATCGGGCGACAATGCTGTTATAGGCTTCTCATCCGCATCAGCACGACAGCTATTCCCTCGTGAAGCTCCGGGTTCTCGATTACCGGAGGCTCGGATATTTGGCACTTTAAAAGTCAGTCCAGCTACTAGGACTTGCGAACTCCTATCCACTCTTTGACCAACCCTTATCGGCTGCGAGTAGCCTAGTGCGGGCAATCGGCTCCCCATAGCCAGCACCATCGATAAGGTCAAAGACAGCGTTCGCAGATGTAGTGAACATTTGATTCCCATAATCCCATAAACTCCCAACGCTTGACTATGCTTGATTATTGCAGAGACAGACTTAACTCAACCCAGTAGGATTTTTCAACTAGAACTTGTGCTAAAGTCAATTTTTGCCAAGTAGCTGTAATACTTATCACCCTTTTTTTGGCTATTTATGCAATAAGTTTAGTAAATCCAGCAGGGTACAAATTCGTAGTGAATGTAGAACGCCTCAACCCCTTACTCGTTCGTCGAGAACTTCGCTACGGATGAAGGCAATATTGGGTTAAGACTGCTTTACATTCAATAAAGTTCTCAACTTCTGAAAATTTTTAAATAAGCTGAAACATTAAGAAGGAATAGCTCCCTCACCCTTGCATTATGGTTAAGCAGGACAATAGCTTAAGTTATGCCCAAGCAGGAATTCTCTGCTAAAGGCTGTAGGTACTGATAGTCAACCTCTCCTTCGTGTCGAGGAGGCACTGCAACAATGATTTCTCACCTAAGATCAAAACTTCACGCTCTGCTATCCCAGCGAGAACACTTATCCAAATTTTTATCCGGTTTTGGTGGAACTGTAATTCTTACGAGTGTTGTAATGACCGCTTTGCTTATTGGAGTGCGGCAGCTAGGGATACTCCAACCCCTCGAACTAAATGCGTTTGACCGACTGATGCGAGGGCGTCCAGATGAAGGACCCGATCAGCGGTTGTTAGTAGTTGGTATCACTGAAGCCGATCTCCAGACGCTCCAACAGTATCCCCTATCCGATCAAACCATTGCCGATCTGTTAGAAAAACTGGAGCAGTATAAACCGCGAGCCATTGGTCTGGATATATTTAGAGATATCCCCACAGGAAAAGGTCGTGCTGCGTTAAAAACGTTATTGGAGCAACCCAACATCATTGTCGTCTGTGCGGTCAGTCGAGTTGACGACCCTGGAGTGCCTCCTCCCCCTGAACTTCCAGCCGAACAAGTTGGCTTTGCCGATTTACCCATAGACTTGGGCGGAACGCTGCGCCGCAGTACATTAGTGACTCAACCCCCATCCCCTGAAACGCCTTTCCCCAAAAAACATTTGTGTAACGATCCTTCCGAACAACTGCTTTCACTTCCCTTCCAGCTATCCAGGCTCTACTTGCAACCTCAGGGAATTGAGCCAGAACTGACAGAAGAGGGGGAACTGAAGATGGGTTCGACCGTGTTCAAACGCCTGGAAGAGAATTCAGGCGGATACCAGAACGCGGATGCTCGAGATTACCAGATGCTGATCAACTATCGCTCACCCAGACAAGTGAGCGAGCAAGTGTCACTGCTTGATGTACTTAACGACAAGATTCACCCGGAGTTAGTTCGCGATCGCATCGTTCTTATTGGTTCCGTTGCCTCTAGTAACAAAGATGCCTTCTACACTCCCTACAGCGCTGGCTTAAACGACGCCCAAAAAATGCCAGGAGTAGTAGTACATGCCCAGATCGTCAGTCAAATCCTGAGTGCAGTCTTGGACGGTCGCCCTTTGATTCGATACTGGCCACAATGGGCAGAATTCCTCTGGATTTGGAGTGCGTCACTGGTTGGAGGATTAGTGGCTTGGTACATTCGACACCCGTGGCGCTTTGCGCTGGCAGAAGGAGCAGCAATTGGCGTGTTTGTGGGAGCTTGCTACGGTTTGTTTCTCGTAGGCGTGTGGGTACCTTTAGTGCCACCCGCTTTAGCTTTGGTGGGAACTGCTGTTGGAGTTGTCTCAGCAGACCGCTTCCGCAACTACGCGGGGACTATCTATCAAGGAGTCAAAAAAGGCGTTCAAGGACTTTTGAAAATCGAGGTTCAGATTGACAAAGAGAAAAAAGAAAAACAGGTCGCTGAAATCACGGAAAGTGATTACTTCAAGACCTTGCAACAGAGAGCGATAACGCTAAGAAATCGAAAAGACGATACCCCCAGTGGAGACGCTTCACCATCCAACCGCGAGACTCAAGACGCTAAGCCAGCCAACCAGGAATCTGAATCAGCTGACGAGATAGACTACTTCCAGCAGTTGCAGCAAAGGCGGAAGA
>JAIUYC010000702.1 GCA_020216575.1 Coleofasciculus sp. S288
AAAGCGCGCGTAACCCAAATTTTGCAAGAAAAGGGTCGGGCTGTGGGCGTACAATTGGCAACCGGAGAAATTTTTCGGGCCAAGCGCATTGTCTCTAATGCGACTCGGTGGGATACCTTTGAAAAGTTACTACCCCCTGACCAAATTCCAGCCTCGGAGCAACGCTGGCAGCGCCGTTACCGCAAATCTCCTAGCTTCCTTAGTCTCCATCTAGGCGTGAAATCCGAGGGCCTTCCGCCAGATACAGAATGCCATCATATTCTCTTGGAAGACTGGGAAAGAATGGAAGCCGAAGAGGGTACTATCTTTGTATCAATTCCTACCCTATTGGATCCCTCCCTTGCTCCTGCCAACCATCACATCATTCATGCTTTTACTCCTAGCTGGATTGAAACCTGGCAAGGATTATCAACAGCAGACTATCAGGCTCGCAAGGAAGCCGCGGCAGAACGTATCATTCAGCGGCTGGAAAAAATTTTTCCCAATCTGTCCCTGTATCTGGATTATCAAGAAGTGGGCACTCCAAGGACTCATCGGCGATTTTTGGGCCGTGAAGATGGTACCTATGGGCCTATACCAGTCCGGAAACTGCCTGGACTGTTGGGTATGCCCTTTAATCGCACAGCCATTCCAGGGCTATATTGTGTCGGCGATAGCACCTTTCCTGGGCAGGGATTAAACGCTGTTTCCTTTTCTGGGTTTGCCTGTGCGCATCGAATTGCCGTAGACCTGGGGTTGTAAAGCCATTTAGTCAATCACCCTTAAGCGACCTGCTCGTAGCAATTCAAAAATGCGATTAATCATCGCTTCTTCAGCAGCACTAATGGTTTTTTGAGAAAGCAGAGCAGCCATGAACTGTTTTTGATCAGCGCGGCTAATCTTTCCGGAAGAGGTGATTTTATGCACCATTTGCTCAATGCTAAACGGAGCGGAATTGACTACTTTCTTCATATCTGAATTAATTGGGATCATGGAATAGATTCACAAATCGGTAATAAGATCACTCGCAGTAAGCCTGTTGATGAAAGAAAAGTTGCTGACAGAAGAGCTTCCCATCACTATTTTGAAAATCCTGGTATTGAGCTTAAGTTACTTAAACCAAGTCCAGCGAGAAAACGGTTGTTTTCCGGTCCGAGAAGCTCTGGTTCTGGACTTGGATAAGGTTTATCTCACAAATTTCAGGCTCTTCTTGCCTTCCTATAGATGATTCATCTGACCGCAATCCCAATCTTGATGCCACTCCTTGACTCACTGCTACTAAAAAAGCTCAGTAATTCAAATTAAGCATAGTTGATGATTAAAGCCACCGGAAGAATTACTAGATTCAAATTCGGTAAATGTACGGATATCCTCCGTAGAAACTATTAATTTGCAGATTTGAATCATTGATCACCTGTGGCTTGATCGATAGTCTTAACCAAATTAAATATAGACTCTATTCAAGCAGGGCGATCGCGACTTCTCAAACATCCTCTAAGGCCGGTCGGCAAATAACAGCCTTTTTATAGCTTCAATGATCCTGATACAAGCTTTATTATCCTTAAACGATCGCTGCACAAGATTTTTATACTGCTTTATACTTGCTTAATGGTTTCCTTACGAATTAGAAAATATCCTGGATGTATCAATTGCAACAAGGTTCAGTCGTCTATTGGTCACTTATGGACATTAATGAGTTTGAAAGTTTTATCCGTGATTCGATCGCTACAGCCTTGGAGCACTTACAAGCCATTACACTTTTAGCAGAAGAATTAGAGACGCACAGTCTGGCTGCCGGTCAAACGTTACAGAATATGAGCCGCATTACTGAAGATTTCATTGCTCAGCAGCGCCAAGAGCAGTCCACCTCTTCTTGAAGCACTTGCCTTAAATCATTCAAATTAATCGGTTTAACCAGATATTTGTGAACTCCTAAAGCTAAAGCACGCTTTTTGTCGGCCTCAAACGCTAAACCTGAGATCACAATAATAGGAATTTGCTGAAACTTTGGACTGATTTGGATCTGCTCAAGCAGTTGGAAGCCATCCATATCTTTTAACTTTAGATCTAGTAGAATCACATCTGGGTTAATTTCCTCAAGTGTTTCAAGAAAGTT
The DNA here is from genome assembly GCA_020216575.1 of Coleofasciculus sp. S288. Lineage (GTDB taxonomy): Bacteria > Cyanobacteriota > Cyanobacteriia > Cyanobacteriales > Coleofasciculaceae > JAIUYC01. Next base: position 2,096 of record JAIUYC010000702.1, read on the forward strand.
AGTAGCATTCGCTAAATCAATTACATAATGTCCACAGTGAATCAGGAAATCTCGCATTAGCAACCGATTGATATCGTTATCTTCAACTAACACAATTTTTAGTTTTACATTGGATGAGGAGATCGGCTTTTCTATCATTCTTGCTTGCAACTTAAGTCACCTTTGTCTGAAATGTAAAACCTTGCCTAATATATGTCAAAACATATATCAGGCTGACTTGCATATTTAGCCAATATTGGCTTTTGAAAACTGATTTACTCAATCTATAGGCTGCATCATCCGCTCTTGGATGAATACACTGAGCTTCTCTTCTAAGAAAAAAGACTTAACGATTAGCCTATCTACTCTAAACAGATACTTGAGACGACAGGGAACTCCATCTAATTATTGACTTTCTTCAAAGCTTTATTTGCCTTTACTTTGTAAAGCTTAAGCCAAGCAGTTTAAAGACTTGGTGAAGTCGGGAACTTCTTCTATGCCTTGGATTGGCCCACACCGCAAAGATACAGATACCAATCCAAATCGTTGCTAAGGCATACAAACGCTTGTAGAGACGTTCCGCCGGAACATCTCTACGGGATCTGACGCGATCGCAATCTAAGGAGCAGGATTTAGAGACCGTTGATGAACCTGATCAATCTCCGTCAGGATCGCAGCTAAGGGTAAGATTCTGTCTGCGGCCTTTGCGGGAACCAGATACATCTCAGCCGTGTCAATAAAGTTAACCCCCCGATCGAAGGCATAGTCCAACTGCTGGGTGCTTCTTCTGTCAGAACTATACCTGTTTGAGTGTTGAAGCAAGAGGGCCAATTTGATTGGAGAGTTGAGCGATATAAATTGTTTAAAGAAAGAAAAGGATAGACAACCATTCTGGCATCACACTTGAACGAAGTGGACTACACCGTAAAACTGACCAATCTCCTGAAGACTTCCAGAAATAGCGGCTGGTTGGCTACCCTTGCAGTTCATTCACCTGTGATTTCATAGTCTCAAAACCATGTGACGATCCTATGTTTCAGAGATGAAAATAAAATGACAAACTAGCCAGCCCTGAGACGGGCAATCCTCGGTGGAGTACGAACGGTCTGTTGGTATTCAGGTATGACAAATGTGTGACCTAAATGTCACACATTTGTCAGGAGTGGAATAGCTAGGATAGTTGGATAAAACGTAGTACTGCGATGAATACTTCTACCAGTGTTATGAATCAGCGTCAAAGATCGGATTGCAAGAAAGTGTTGATGTATTCGGCCATGTGGCTACTGGGAGTGGGGATGGCCCTATCAGGAGATCAGGTTTTGCCATCCAGGGCGATCGCATCTCAACCGTCCCCTTCATTGACTCCAACTTCTCTGGTGGCTCAAGTTCCCAACCGAAGTAGTGCAATTCTCTCGGCAACAGATCCCAACTTCATTGTGGGTGTGGTGCAGCAGGTTGGGCCTGCTGTTGTCCGCATTGATTCGTCTCGCACCGTCAGAAATCAAGTCCCTTCCATCTTTAGAGATCCCTTTTTCCGGCAATTTTTTGGCTCAGACTTTCCCACTCCTCCGGCAACGCGAGTTGAGCGAGGTCAGGGATCAGGCTTTATCATCCGCTCCGATGGCTTGATCTTGACGAATGCGCATGTGGTCAGTGGAGCCGATCGAGTGACCGTCACGCTGACGAATGGTCAGCAACTGCAGGGCCAGGTGCTGGGGTCTGATCCCTTGACCGATGTTGCCGTTGTGAAG
>JAIUYC010000703.1 GCA_020216575.1 Coleofasciculus sp. S288
TCACTTTCGAGAAATAACTCTTCCCATTCTTCATCTTCTTGTTTTTCCAGTTCGGCGTGCAGTCGTCGTCCAGCGAAGACGGCAGCATCTTGGGTGTAAAGTTCTTCGACTTCTTCGAGGTAGAACAGGCGTGGGCAGTAGGCGAGGGCGTGGAGGGCAGAGACGCGAATCGTGTCTTGTGTAGTAAGTTCGGGATGGTCTAAGGTTTGCATAATGTAAAGTGCTTAAACTGAATTGGTTGTGAATCAAACTTGGTAGCATTTCAGGTTAAGCACACAATATCTCGCACTCCCGGCAAAAATATTTCCTTGTTTGTAGAGAAGATCGTCTGAATTTAAGTCCCAACAAAAACTCGAAAGACTACTTTAATCACCTAATTTTTACGGCGTTTATGCTGGTTTGTACGAGTAGTTTTAGTCTTCGCTTCTGGGGTTTGAATCTTCACCCAACATTCCTCAGAGAAATTCCCAAACCTAAATCGACAAAACTTTCCCTGTCCGGTGTTTCGATCAATCCAAACAGGTAAGCTAATCAGCTCTCTGTTATCCACAACTAACCATCGGATTGTGCCATCTGTTTCCCGATAAGGTCTGACTCCATTAACCAGTGCCCAAGATTCCCCTAGACTTAAGCCACCAAATCGGGGGATTTGTTCTGGAGTAGAGAAGGCGATCGCAACCCGCTCAGATAATTTTACTGATGCCGTCTCTTCACTAGAGTCAATCTGTACCACAGCTTGCAAATCTGTTAGTAACTCCTGATGATTGGGCTTAGAAAAATTGCTAGTTGGGTAAACCCCTTCCCCATGCTTAGCAATCACTTTAGAATTACGCACAAATTTGTGGTGTCTTTGCTTACGCACGATGCGGGAAATAGGTGGATCGTCGCCAATGATGCCAATGGCTAACTTCACGCCTAAATGGGCAGTTAAATCTTCTTCCCCTACCAGTGAGAGGAGAAATCCATAAATTGTCGAAGGGGGTGGATAGCGGTAGGTTTCTTTGTAGTCACGGGCAAAGCTGCGGGGGAAGCTAGTACAGGGACAGTTCAAATAAAGCAGCGTCATTAGGCTTTTGTCTCCTTTTTAGCTTCGCTGAGGCGTTGTTTAGCGATCGCGATCGCTTCTTTCACACCTCGATACACCGTCACTCCTAAGTCTTTTAACTGCTGACCATAGGGAGTATCCACGATTTCGCCTGCCACAATCAATTCCCTTGCAGGTACATCCTTCACTTCTACCAAGCGCACCAAACCAGGACAACCTACTGATGTACCGACTCGCTTAAAGCAGTGTACGATCCAAGGACTGAGGTCTTCTGTCAAACGGATGACAATGGATTCTGGACGGAACTCGTATAGAAAACGGGAATGGTTGCCACCAACGTGGCGAATTGCTGCGATCGCATCCAGTGCTAGGGTTGCTCGTTCTGGTTTCTTGAGGCTTTCGGGAGTGAGGGCAATTGTATACTGATACGCGGTACGGTGAACTTCAGTGCTGTGGATAGAAGTCTTATCCTTCTCGCCACCTTTTGAGCCAAACGCGATATCTCCCCAGTATGGATCGAGGCTGATAGCTCGGCTTACTTCTAACACTCCCCGGCGTTTGGTTGTGGCATTTTCATTGTCAGCCCCTTTCTTGGCATCCATGTAACCAAACAAATCATCATCAATGTAAATCTCTGCGTTGTATGTCGCACTTTTTTTATCTTTGGAAAGCTCACCTTTGAGAGCATATTTATCTTCATCTGGATTGAAGGTACGATTGACTTCCGATTCATGCAAATTCTGAAGATACTCTCGGAATGCCCAGCGAATGGCTTCTGCACTTACAGTTGTATATTGGTCATTGCCAAAGGTAATTTTTTGCAGCGTGGATAGCGTGCTGCCATCGCCCTCTCCTCGGTTATTAGCAGCGATCGCGGTTGGGGTGACAACGGTAACAAACAAATGCTTAGACATCATTCAATTCCTTAATTACAAACTCTCTACGTACTCTTCTGACTCTGTTTCGGCTTCCAGTTCTGGTAAATTTGCGATTTCATCTGTATGGGTGACTTCGGGAACCCCATCTTTTCCCTTGCCTTGATAAGTAGCGACCGCTAGCATTGCTAAATCTCTTGCTTTGCGCCACTCAGAACCATGAATCCAACTGTAGATTTCTCTCCCAACTCCCCGTGCCCCCTTACTGCGAGATCGACTGAGAAACTTTACCAGTGCAGTAGCAAAATCTTGCTGGGTACTGGGACGCTGCAAGAGGTAAACTACTTTATCAGTACTGCTTTCAAATTCATCGAAACGCTCTTTCTGGGTGAGTTCTCGCTGTACCTTGTCTTTTCGGAACTTAAATTGCCCTCGTAGGTAATTGCTAAAAGCTCCTTGCACAGCATCAAACAAAACTCGTTCATGGGGTTGTAAGTGCTCCGTCATCGAAACCAATCCTTTTCTTTCATAAATGTCATTCGCTGTACGGAATTCATAAAATCCGGCATACCAAGCGCATCCTGCAACGAGGTTTTCTGCAATCCAAGGCAATACTTTAGACAGTGCTAACCAAGATTCGCCCTTATCTGTGACGCGCAACTTGGGTTTAAACAGAGCGATCGCACTCTGATAAATTGCCAATACGGTATCTGAAGCCTGAACACAATAAACCGCTTGTTTTAAGCCTGATTGATTACCGTCCCAAGGTTGCTTGCCTAGTTGATACACTTCGCAGTAGTTAACTCGATGCTGCTTCAGATCTTCGGTTGTCCATTCCTCAAGCAACAAACGCAGTCCTGCTTCGCTAGCTCCAGGCGATCGAAAATCTTTGTAACTACGACTGCTTAATTGTTGGCGGCGATGAATCCAGGCTAGGAGATTTGTTATCTCTGGAATTACCAGCGCATAGCGTCTATCGGTGAGTTGATAATAGCTGCAAGCCAAAGGTAGAAATAGCAGTGCCATGAAGCCAGTGGGTGATTCTTTGTATTCACCATTCACAAAACATTCAACTAGCCCTGGCAAATGATGTCCTTTAATGGGGATTTCAGCATTAAACTTTCCTTTGCTATTAAATGCCCCTTTGAGTTCTCGCAGATAGTAACAGTCCAGTAATTTCCAAAATTGCAGTTGAATTTCTGGCTGATTTTCCTCAACAGGAATCGCAATTTGTGTGGGTGTTTTATCGAGAGTGCGTTGTCTAGAGTGTTGCAAAAATGTTTTCAAGACACCCTGACTGAAGGTGTAGCGCCCTTGGGGACTCAGATTGAGTGAGGAGGCAACTAGAAACCCATCTTGAATTTGATAGGCTTGCTGCACTAACCATTCCAGCGCTTCTTTATCGCTACATTTCCAACTCAAAGAAACAGTATCCTCACTGATTTCCCAGTGAATGAGAGCATCCTCTGGCTCAATTGCCGACAATGCTATCGCTAGCCCTGCAATTCCAGCACGATGAGGCAGCAATGTATTGGGGTCAAACAATGACAAGCTATATTGATTCAATCTTTTTCACCTCCCTATCGTAGGCTCCTAATTCACAGCAATATCCCCACTGTTCGGCGGGTGCAACTGGGTATCCTTTCCACCGTTCCCGCCAGTTTTTTGTATCTTTTGCCAACAAGGGTACGGTATAGCGAGGTAGCAATTTTGGCGGTAGTTTCTCGACAATGGCTAAGTCCTTTTTCAGTAAGGCTGTCACCGTATGCCCAGCTTTACGACAAGGGGCAGGATAGGTTTGCCAGCTTTTATCTTTGTTAAATAAGACAGTATCCTTATCAGGTTTCCCCTGCGTTGCAGATGTTTCCAGCCAAGTGGCTAAATCTGCCTGGGATACTTCATTT
>JAIUYC010000704.1 GCA_020216575.1 Coleofasciculus sp. S288
GGTAACTGGGGCTGGAACTCAGAAGGTGAGGACTACACTCAGTGGACGATGGATTTAGTTCTGCGCTACGCACACGCCTATCGCAACGTTACGGGCGTAGACTTGGTTGGCACAACTAACCTGGGACACTTCCTACCTCTCTACGTAGCTCAAACGATCTACGGTGACAAACCTTACATGAACACCTTCGGTGCTGGTGAGCAGACAGCAGGTTTGGACTTGTTCGCCGAGGGCTTTAGTACGGTTACGGAGGAGTATAAATCAGCCGTGCTGTGGGCATGGAATTACTTACTTGGTCTTGAGGATAACAAGATAGAGCGAGCCAGTAATGCAGTGACGGCAGCCTTCACCCTAGTTAATTACCCGTTGGAGATTGAGCAGAAGAACCCAGACCAAGTCTTGCCCCATGTTATTCGCGATCGCCAAAAAGGTGGATATGTCTTTCGCAATCAGTGGAAGGATGAAAACGATATTGTGACGCAAGTTTATCTGAAAAGCGAACCGCATCGGGCAGCCTGGTGGTACGTAGGCGACGGCGCGTTTCGCATCTATGGCTTAGGCCATCCTTGGGTTGTAAAAGGTGCAATGGATAAGTATCAAGCCTCTGAGCGAACGTTTGAAAATGTCGTCCTCTTGCCCGACAATATCAACGGCTGGCTAGGGGCGCAGACGACGTACTTCCAGGAACAGGAAAACGGTTCTGGGATTGTGAGCATGAATTTAAACGATACCTATCTCGCTCACAAGCAAGAAAATGGCAAAAAATTACCGCTTGCCGATCTCTATGGTCGAGTGCTGCGACAGAATACTGTAGATTTGGGTATCCGAGGAATGCGCTCGTTTGCCGCAGACTATAGCGGTGCATCCGGCACTCCGGGTTTGTTCGTCGTAGTGGACAAACTAACGGGTGGTGGACAGAAGGTGTGGCAGATGATAATTCCAAAGGAGCATCAGCTTTCAATTGCAGGGCGTACTTTTGCGATCGCGGCATCGGATGGAACCACTCTCAAGGGTACGTTTGTCGCACCTGCGAATGTGACGCTATCTCCAGTGGAGAAGAAGCAGTTCGAGCATAGGAACTTGAGGGGAGAACTCATGTCTAATGCGATCGCTCTTAATGGTATCCAAGCCACAGGTGGCGATAACTTCTTTGTCGTAATGACGTTGCAAACAGATTCAGCCCCAGATGTTCAGAGTTCCGGCACTGGCTTAGACGCTAAGGTGAAAGTCGGGAGTCAAACCATTTCCTTCACAGGCGATCGGATTGTCTTAACTAAATTTCCGGGCTAAGAATCACGATTTTTGTAGGGGCAAAGCATTCTTACGTTAAACTGAAGTTCCCCCTGCCAAAAAATCAAAACTGCCTCACCGGGCGACTTTCAGCCATTTTTTAGTCACCTTACATGGGTACGTATTCTAGAGAGGTGACAGCTACAAGCTTTACCGGGCAATGATAGGCTAAAACAGTACATTTGTATGGGGAAACTTCCGGTTAAATCTGGCATGAAGCGCAGAAGTTTTATCCAAGAATGCTTCGCCCAGGCTCTGCTGTACTGCCCCAACCTAGAGAGGTAGCAAGATAACGTTCAGCGTCACCTGCGTACCCTTGCCTAAAATCTTAACGGAGGTCATAACACGACTTGGACGGTTAGCCGATTTGACAACGAAAAATTAGGCATTTGAGACGATTTTACGATCTACGCTCGCTGAAAGCCCTATTGTGCCGATTAACCTTCCAAGTCGTGTCATAAAGCCCTGAGCGTCGGGTGCAGCAAATGTTAGGTACTGGGCTACAAGACAACACGACACAGCCAGATCCTTAATCTACGACAATCAATATAGAGTTCATGACGAGGCTCTTTAAAGAGCTTTTGCAACAGAGCCACACGCCGCACTTTTGATATCCCGCCACTTGTGACAGGGAAGTTTATCAGCAATTGCCTATGCAGATATTACCGTCATTTCCGAGAACAATTCTGGCTTGATTGTTTGTAAACATAACTAGATCATGATTAGAGAAAGTCCCTAGCTGCCCACGATTGGTTCCGTCGCCTCGAGCATCGATAAACATTTGGACATCATTTGAAGGGTTGGTTGCTGTCATCCTTATGCGAGCAAAGTCGTCGTTAACCACTTGAACCTGCCCTCCTTGGACATGTAATTTTCTTTGAGGATTGGTTGTGCCAATACCAACGTTGCTTGTCGCCCGATCAACTGCAAGCACGTTAGTATCATTTCCAGCATTTTTGGTGCCGATTAGGAGCTTATTGGTATTGCCATTCCACCGGAGAAATGCTCCTCCGTCGAAATTTCCACCTGCTCTTTCTAGTAGCTCTAGTCGAGCAGCGTTGGCTGAGTTGTCCGTAGTATCGTCTCGGATCTGCAATACTGGGTCATTTCCTTGAACTATCAGCTCGTGATCGGGACTGGTTGTGCCAATACCTACATTACCTTCTGAATCCACAACAACCATAGGTTCATTGTTCACGGAACGAATGGCTAATAAATCATCTTCTTCATTGTCTGCATCAATCTGTAACTTAGCAGTAGGAACACTTGTGCCAATCCCAACCTGACCATCTGGAGCAACTATGAACTGAGTTGTGCCGTTGATGCGAGCACGAAGAGCTTCTTCATCCTCCGCGTTAATTGTTACTCTAGTAGAGGAAGTTCCTTGTTCTTCCCCAGCGAGTATCCGTCCCATGGCATCAACTGAAAACATAGGTTCATTGTTCACGGAACGAATGGTTAATAAATCATCTTCTTCATTGTCTGCATCAATCTGTAACTTAGCAGCAGGGACACTTGTGCCAATCCCAACCTGACCATCTGGAGCAACTATGAACTGAGTTGTGCCGTTGATGCGAACACGAAGAGCTTCTTCATCCTCCGCATTGATTATTACTCTAGTAGAGGAAGTTCCTTGTTCCTCCCCAGTGAGTATTCGTCCCATGGCATCAACTGAAAACATAGGTTCATCGCTATTGGAAGGCTGAACAGCGATTGCTTCTTCATTACTTTCTGTTTCAACTTGTAGTTTCGCAACAGGGTCAGATGTCCCAATACCAACATTGCCATCTGAGGTAATTTGCATAACCTCAGTGTTATTGGTTTTAATAATCAGAGGCTGATTGTCTGTAGTGCCTAAAAAATTGATATCTGGCTCGGTATCAGCGTTGCCTTCTAAAGACCAAGCTTGAGTTTTGAAAAACAAAGATCGATTTTCCTGGGTGTCTGGAATATTATTTTTGGACAACGAGGTAGTATCCTCTTCTAAAGTGAGAGGTTGAGCAAAAGCCACTCCTCCAACTGTCAATAGAAGAAGTAGTATTGAAACAAAAAGTATTCGTCTAATTGCTTTCATCTTTGTCTCCTTTATGTAACAATTTAGGGTTTATGTTGCTAATAAAACTGTCTTGAGGTGGGGCGATTTTGTTTCAGTTATCTCCTCTAAATCGACAACACCAGTCAACTTAATTTCGTTTGAACTGACCGAAAGCCCTCAGAAGTCTTCTAGAGCGTTTCTGATCACAGGACGCAGCATCTGTGCGGCATCGTCGCGCAGATCGGTGCCGAGGGAGTTATTCGTCGCATTGTTGATAAAAACACCGTAGACATAGTCACGGGTGTCGGCACCAGCGTTGATTGGTAAAGAAACCCAGCCTGCTAGGGTAGCAAAATTATTGCCGTTGTTTCCCGCTTTGTGAACAAGGCGGATGTCGTTGAGAAAATTGCTGATGGTTGCCCCACTAAGACCGATTTCGCCAGCTTGCTCATTCACAATAGTCTGGATGAAATTCAACTCGTTGACATGGT
>JAIUYC010000705.1 GCA_020216575.1 Coleofasciculus sp. S288
CATCACCATAGCGGAAGCAGCAGCCAAACGAGAGGCTGAGCAAAAAAATGCTGATTCCCATGCTGAGGTTCAACCCAAGTTGCCTTCTTTAGAAGTAGTGCAGCAACCCCAGTCTAGTAAGGTTATGCTCCACGTACTGGAAGCCAAGAAAGAAGCGACAGCATAGCTTGTGTCTCAATGTCCAATATCGTTCCCTTAATTTATCTAAATTCAGGAGTCTGTGAAGGCGATCGCACCAATCGCTGGATCAGATCACCCTGGTCTTGTGAGCCAAAGAAATGTTTCCCTATACTACGGTCAGTAGTATGGAGAAACTGCACTAACTCAACAACCCGCTAACTCTAGCGGTTTTTTTTAGGGTCTCTTCCCTAGCAGTATCTATCGACGAGAGACGAGAGAGCGACCTTCAGTTGTAAACAGTTCTGTATTCCCTTAACCGTTTTCTCTATCTTTAAAGAGTTTTTACACTTTCCTTCGTATTTGTATTTTTTGAGTGAAGTTCTCAAATTCAACTGGCTTTATATACAGATGCAGATTATTCTGTAATTAGCAACTACTAAGTTGTCTTCTCTAAAAGGATGTAGCGTAAAAGCTATAACAAAAAGAGAAGTAACTCTCTATTCTTAACTTATTAACCCTAAAGCCTTATTGTGAAAGCCGCCCTTAGTTGGCGGCTTTTAGGTTATAAGATTATTTCAAAATGCGATCGCTAGATAGCCTTTGTTATCTTACTTTCAATCCCTTCCCAATTGAATACATAGCCAGACCCGCCACGATACTCCACGCAGCGGGTGCCGCTGGAGTCGTGGTAAGTGCTAGACTAGCCGGAATAGCAAGTAAGCAAGCTAAGCTGATAGCGCCAACGGAAGTGAATAGCTCCTTCATAGTGTTTCTCCTTTCTCTATTGACAGATGTGATTAGTATTCCTGCGCACTAACTAATTGCGTTTCGCTAGATCAGTTCTAAGGGTTTCCATCCAAACACTCCTCACACACTTAAAAACTCCCCACTAAATCAGTGGAGCTTGTTTTATAGGAGAGTAAAAAAAACCCTTTCGCCTCCTTCCAGTAGGGAAAGTCCTGCCCTTAGGAAGAAAGTGTTTGATACCAAAGAGAAACTTACACTTACAAATACGAGCTTGGGAAGAGGGGTGAGAGACACCCCTCACCCCTCACCTTCTGGGGTGTTTGAAAAGTTAGGGATACAGCGCGAGCAACATTCTGTACAAAAGCCAAAATATTTAGAATGTCGTATGTTGCTGGTAACGGATTAGCGATTTTGCTGGCGGTTTCGGAACGCACAGGGATTGTAATTGCCAGCAGCACTCCAGTACAAACTACAATGCTACGCCACAAGGTCTTCATTGGAGGAACTCTTCCTATACTTCTCACATTCCCAGTTATAAAAGCTCAGTTACAAGCGCTTGTACCTTGTATCGAAAACCGCAACGAATCAAGAGTAGAGATATAAGCATCTCAGTCAACTGACTGATGAGAGAGTTTTTAACCTTTGATAAGTTGGGATATGTAGCATTTCTCGGCCCTTCTGGGATACATCTAGATTCACGAGTCGTAGGGGCGGGTTTCACCGAGATATCTGCTTCCCACGGCTCAATCCAATAAACCCGCCCCTACTCCAATCATTCGAGAACCGCTATATTCAGATAGCCACACTCTAACTCTTGCCCTACGGGATAGAAAGCAGGAATTAGAGCTATTCTTCAAACTCGCTGACGCTAGTTAATAAAACCCCATGAAGACGAAAGTCCTATATCACAAAGGTTGCAATGACGGCTTTACCGCCGCCTATTGTGCTTGGACTGTCTTGGGAGATAGTGCTGAGTACATTGGCGTGAGCTACGGCAAACAACCCCCCACCATTAAGGAGGGCGATCGCATCTACGTGGTAGACTTTTCCTATCCTAGAGAACTCATGCTGTCTTGGGAAAAGATAGTCAGTGAACTCGTAGTCTTAGATCACCACAAAACAGCCCAAGAAGCACTTCAAGGACTGTCGTTTGCGACCTTCGACATGCATAAATCAGGGGCAGTCCTAGCGTGGGAATACTGGCATCCTAACGAACCTCTCCCTATCCTCGTTCAGTATGTGCAGGATCGAGACTTATGGAGGAAAGAACTTCCTTGTTCTGATCAGGTTTTTGTCATGCTGAGGTCGTTCAAGAAGGAGTTTGAGGTCTGGGATGTTCTGGCGCATCTGCCCCAAGATGAGTTTCTATCCCTTGCCAAGACAATTGGTACTCCTATTCTTGAGAAACAACACCAAGATGTGGAGGCGATCGCATCTACCTACACTTGGCAAGAAATTGGAGGCTATAAAGTCCCTACTGTTCATACTCCCAAACCCAGCTTAGCCTCTGATATTGGGCATTACCTGTGCAAGCTTTTGCCTGAAGCTCCCTTTAGTGCTATCTGGTGGTCAGATGGAGATGGGAAGACCAAGTGGGGATTGCGCAGCATCGGCGATTTTGATGTCAGCCAAGTTGCTAAACAGTATGGTGGGGGCGGACACAAAAATGCGGCTGGATTTGAACAATTGAGTTCTTAAACATTTCCTTGCTTGAGCAAACCCCATCAAGTAGCGCTACGCTGAGGTCAACGTAAAAAGAACTTACTTGTTCTGCTTGGATGCCATAACCTAAGGAGACAACAATGACTTCGACCCTCTACAATTCTGGTCTAAAAGTCCCTGGCCCTGCTCCGCTACCAATATTCGGGTTTGCCATCAATGTCTTTCGCTTCGCTAGCCCCCCCTTTCCTACGAAGGAAAGGGGAAAACTAGCTCCCTTCTCCGCACTTCCTACCACTGCGCTAACGTGAGAGAGGGGCTGGGCGAGAGGTTAACCAATAAGTATTGGGTTAAGCCGGATAAATCCGCAGGTGACGATTCGGTTCATTGCCGAAACTGACTGACTTCAGATTGTAACGTTCAACCAGTTCATGTTGCATCGATCGCACTTTGGCAGAGCGGGGCAATAAATCTACTGGTTGCCCTTTGGGAAGTACAATCTCTTCCACAGCAAGCCTGGCTTCTTCTAGAGCATCAATTTCATCGTTACTGCCTCCGTAGACAAAGTAACCTTTTTCATACTCCTCAGTTGTGCTCACTTCGTCCATCCCCAACAACCGTTGCAAGGAACGGCTAATTTCAGAGATGGTGTTGGCTTTTATGATATGGATAGGCACTTCATAGCGTCGAGCCAGATGCTGTAATTTAGATTGGTCTTTCCCATGTGTCCGAAGGGTTAAGATGGCATCGGCACTCTCGACATCCCTAGTCACTACCACTGGCAAGTTCAGCACATGGCTTGCCTGTTCCAACTGACGGCGGCTGACACCGTAGGGGTAAACGTGTAACGGTAACGTTTCACCCCGCTTCCGGGATGCTATTTGCGATCGCTCTTCCTCCTCAAAATCCCCGAGCCAGTCCTGCGGTTGGGGAAAAGGGAGGACTCGCCCAGTCGCACGCCATTCCTTGGATGGTAAAGGGGAGTAAACTGGGGTTTTGGAAGGCGATCGCTTCACCGTTGGGACACTGGGCATCTCGCGGGTAACCGTCACCTGACCATTTTCATTAATGGTTAGGACTTGCAGGGAGGGTTGGCGTCCTCGCAGCAAAGCGTCTACCGTTTCAGCAACGCTTTCATGCACCACCCAACGCTGCCGTTCCAGCATTTCTACAGCGATTTCAAACGTCGGTGGGGCTTTGCGCTCCAACACAGTCTTCTGACTGCCTCGCCGTCTGGCTTCTTCATCACCGAGGGTAACGGCTTGGATACCCCCAACCAAGTCAGACAAG
>JAIUYC010000706.1 GCA_020216575.1 Coleofasciculus sp. S288
GGTAGCGAGCTTGGGAGCGTCTGCTACGCTAAGCGCGGCGCGTAGCGCACCACACGGAATAAGGGAAAATCAAAGCTTTTGTAACCTGCTCCAGGCAGGTTTTGTTTGTGTGCTCGCTGTCGCTGAGTGGTTTCAATCGCTAGGTTCAAGATCTGAGTCATGGTACACCCACATTCCAGTCTTACTTAAGAAAGGTGTTCATTTCCTCCTTAGGAAAGGTTTTTCCAAAAGTAATCGTTGTTACTCTACAGATAGACACGAGAGCCAGCCTTATGTTCTGATAGCCATTCCTCATCCTCTTGGAAGTTTCTAACCCACTTAAAAAACAGGAGTTGATTTTTTAATTGGGGTACTTCTAGAAAATAATTAGAAACTTCCAAGTTTCATGATACCTCCTAATCTCTTATCTAACTGCTCCTAGTTCAAGTCTGGGAGCTTTTTATGATGAATTTTATAAAAATCTGGTTCCTCCCCGTTGGGCTTTGGGCTATCACCAGTCGCACTGGAGATACCGTACCGAATAGGCAGTCCGAGAAAAAGCGAAGGGATTTTATGACACTTTTCAGACATCCTCTGAGTTTTCCACCACTCTCAATTAAACGTTTTCTCTCCAGTGGGTTCCTGATACTTTAGTCCTCGTTTTTGATGACGATACTCGGCTACAATGGGATAGACGATGCTACGAAGTCGATTGAGAGCGCCGACAGGACGATGAACAGCTAGACCATTCCACGGCGAAAATCTCAGGTTTTCACTAAAGTCTTCTTGTTGTTCAAAATCGACGCTCTGATGCTTGACACTGAGGCGACCAACAGTAAAAAATGGTGACTTGGTTTCACTCCAAGGGATGGTAACATCATCAATGGACATTTTGGGGCTAATTTGAAACTGGATGCCAAAGTTCCAGCAATACTGAGCATCAGTTTTCGCTAGTTCTTGGATAAGTTCGTCTCGATAGTAATTGTCCGATTGACTGGCATCCAATCCGAGGGCTTTGGCGCGATCGCTAAAAGGGAGTTTAGGAAGTCCAGCCCGAGACTGAAAGGGCATTGGAAGATGTGGAGGCTGGCAGGAAATCGGTGTAAAAGCATATTTGATTACAGCGGGATATTCGACAGGAACTAAACCTGGTTGAGAGGCATCAAAATCAGGGTTGAGTCCCAGCGCGGAGGCAGAACCACTCCAATATCGTTCTGTTAATAAACTCTTGGGCGTTCGACTTGTGATTTTGAGCAGCGCCAAAAATTGCCTGGGATGAGTAAACAACCACTTCTGGGCTGCTTGCTTTGACTCAACTACAGAACGGAAAAACCCGTAATAATCTTCAATTGTTTTAATAAAAAATATCTCAGCATTTTGTACAATAATGTCTTGGGTGTGCAACTCGTGGCTTTGTGAGAGCCTTTCTCCTGTCACCCCCATGACTTTCACAGACATTGAGCGAGTGTCTGAAACATAGTCATTTTCAACGGTTGTTCGACCATTGGCAAATCGAAGCAAAACAGGGTATTGTTTGGGTTTTGCCAAAAGTCCTTGCTTGAGGGAAATTTCCTTTAGCTGCACTTCAGTAAGCTGAGTTCGTTTTGCGAGTTCCCGCTTAATTTTCTCCTCATCAAAATCAAAAATTTCTAGATGCCCATTGACAGAGGCGTGGGTTTTAACATGCGTATCTCGCTTTGCTAGCTTCTCGTGCTTGTAGAGCTTATCCATCTGAATCTTGGCTTGTTCAGCTACTAGCTCATAGTATTGGGTTTCATTGTGTTCGGGATATTCGGTAAATAATTTATTGCCCATAAAAAACTTTCAACAGCTCATTCTAACGCTATAAATAGCTTATTGCCTATCTAAATCTACCTGGCCTTTAACCATAATTTAGAGTCATTAAGTTATGGCTTGTTCGTTGAATATTAATTTAATCCCCCATAAACAACTCCTCCCTACAACTTGTTCAGTAAATCGATAGAATTAAACGGAAGGTGGGCATTGCCTGCTAAAACCCTATAGTTCAAGCCTAGAGGCAACAATGGGCAATGCCCACCCTACAACTAGACCTTGTTTATTTATATCGCTCTACTTAGCTGATTAAACAGGTCGCCCATCCTCGCGGTAAAAGGAAACTCTATAGGTTTTATTAGTTTGAGGAATATTGCGATGCACCACTTGAGAGAGAGTTTTTGTATTTTGAATTTCTTCCCAACCTACAGGTGAAAATGTTTCTGGATTAAATACATTTTCTGCTAACAGTGGATTGGTCATCGCTTGAGAAAAGGCATCAATTCCGATGAGGCGTCCGACTAAGGGAGGTAAGGCTGAATTGGGTCGCAAGTCTTCGGCGTAGAGTCCTACATACAACTCAATATTGTCTACATGACCATACAATCGTTTTAGTTCTTTTTGCACCTTCTCATCACTACTAATCTGATCGAAATCAGTCACTCGTGGATACTTGCATAGTTCACGGTAATCGTTATAGCTTCTTAATTTTGCCTCGCGACCTAAACGAATACTGGCTATCTCGGTGGGAAGTAGAAAATCGGGTGTATTGAAGAAGCTCAGTTGTGCGGCTGGTTGAGAACAACTTTCCTCAAATATAGCTCCTAAACCCTTATTAATAATCATATCATTGTTCCACATGGAGTCAGGCATGGGAATTTTTTGCCCGTCATAAATTAGAGTGTCGGGCAGCATACTATGCCAACGATAGACTAATGTAAATTCTACCGACATCCAATTTGTGCGATACCATTTTTCATTAGTAAACGCCAGCGGGTCAGTAAAAAATTGAAAGTGATAGGGAGTAATATGGTTAATATAATCCTCTAGCACAATTTTCAGAAACTCTGCCATTACGATGTTTCTGGCAGTTTGGAAAAGCCGTTCATCATCCCAGTTTGGATAATTCTTTGCTAAGAGGTTGCACACGCGATTGTGTTCTCTTAAGGCAAGAATGTTTAACATGACATAACCAATTTGCACATTTGCCCGTTCTAATTCCACCCCCATAGCAAATAAGGTTCTTTTTTTCTCTAAGGGGAAATCATAGGATTTGGGATGGTCTTTATCGGTTAATACAAGCGGTATTCCTGTGAATTCTGCTTTGGGTTGTCCATTCTCGTCATAGTAAAAGGGGGGATATTCTTCCCCATTGATCATTTGGCTTTTTAGCTTACCTCCTTGATGCGATCGCAGTAAGTGGGTAATCTTGGAGTTCAACCCATAGACATTACACAGATCAATTTGGTGGTTAGAACTATTCCTGCGATGATTTTGGCGATCGGTTCGCAGGAAGCTATCAGTAAACCATTGAACAAAATAGGGAAAAATTAGGGTGGATTTGGGGGAGTATTTTGTCTCTCCGGTTTTGGAATACAAGACTGCCAAATCCTCAACAGGAGGCAGATTTTTCTCAAATTTATCAGCAGGCGTTAAATTAATCCCGATGTAGTTTTTATCAGTGAGAGGCTGCCAATCAACAGGTGGAAGATGTAGCCCGGAATACGTTCGATCATTTAATGACTCCCAAGACGTATAGGGAGACATGGTACTAAAGGGATAAGGACGAGTGGGAATTTTATAGATAGCATTGTTAATCAGGGTTTTATTAACTTTTTTGGCAAGTCCTGGATGGCTTTGGATAAAATCCCAAATCGGTTTAAATTTTGTTAATGCCAAAGTCTCAAGCTTGTTTCTAAAGCCGTCTCTTGATGTGTCTCTTTTTGCAGTCATGGTTGTTTTACTGAGGTAGGAATCAGGGGTCAAGGGTCAGGGGTCAGGGGTCAGGGGTCAGGGGTCAGGGGTCAGGGGTCA
>JAIUYC010000707.1 GCA_020216575.1 Coleofasciculus sp. S288
GGGAATGCCCTGAGGTTGACCGACTCCCGCCGCTGGTCCTTGCTGTGCATTCCCAGCACGGCTGGCTTGCCACCATCGCCAACCAAAACCCCCTCCCAAAGCAATCAGGATGATAGCGCCTAAGACGAAAGGCCAACGAGTCCGTTGGCGGGGGAACTTTTCCTTTGAGAGGGACTTGTCTTCATACCCCTGGTTATCATCAGCTACGGCAGTTTGTTCTGTCTCAGATGAAGCTAAGTACTTAGGGGACTCAGGAGCATTCATTTTCGTTTCCTTTCTGTTGACTTGGCTTTAGGTCAAGGCTCAATCATGAACAAGCGGTTTTTAAATAAGTTTTGTACCTGCGAGGAATGTCCAATCAACATTCTCTGGTGTGATTGTGGGGCAACGTTTATCGGGAAAGCGCGATCGCAGCTCCCGGGATAAAGAAGGGTATAAACGCCGGACTGCGCAACTTACTAGAGAGTGAAGCACCAACTTTAGCCATTGAACCTGCCTTAGATGCGTAGTGTAGAGAGGCAAACGTCAGTTGTGATTGCAGTTTTGAGATTTTAACTAAACGAATGTAAACTAGACGCGCATATATCAAAATAGTATATCAGGCTGGTATAAAGAAAATGCTTGAACTTGCAACTTTAGGTCTACTCCAACGGGAACCCCTACACGGCTATCGCTTAAAGCAGCACTTGGAGTTATTTATGAGTAGCTGCATCAGCGTGAACTATGGTGCAATTTACCCTTTATTAAGGCGTCTAGAGGAGCGAGAAGAAATTACGACTCTGGCAACGGACCAAACGGAACCAGGACCGAGCCGCAAAACCTACTGCATTACGGCAAAGGGAAAAGAGCGGTGGCATCAAAAGATGCTAGAACATCCCCAGGAAAGCTGGGTGAACAGTCGCTCTCGGTTCGCCATCAAGCTTTTCTTCTTCGGCTACTTAGAACCCCAGGAACGGATTAAGTTACTAGAGCATCGCCTGCGAGCATGTCAGCTACGCTTGGACAACTTCGGGATCGAACTTCAACCCCTCACGGATGCCTACCAGGAAGGAGTCTTGCAGCATTGTCTGGCTGTCCTAAGATTAGAGATTCAATGGCTTAGCGAGCAACTTGTCAACGAGCAAAACGAACGATGGGATCGAGAAGGGGCTAATGTTTTGGGACAAGGAATGGCGGTAGGGGCTAGAGTTTGGGGACTGGAGAATCCTCAACTGTAGTTGTCGGTGACAAAAAAAGGCAGGAAGCAGAGGGCAGAGGGCAGAGGGCAGAGGGCAGAGGGCTTGCTTTTATACCCAATTGCCTGGGAGTCTTCTGGCGACCTCTCAGGGAGATCTTGGTACAAGCCCCCACCAAACTTTGATTGAGTGGCTTCCAATTTGGAGGAGCCTCCCATCCCCTTCCGGTTCCCTTCTGCCATCTGCCTCCTGCCATCTGCCTTCTTCAAAAAACGCGATCGCAGTAAAAATTGGGCAATTTCCTGCCAAAATCAATCTCTGTGAGCAAAAAAATTAAAAACTACAGGAATGCCGTAGAATGGCAGGCGATTGTATGACAATCTCCAAACGTCTCGGCTTTGTTCCTTTACTTCAACTAAGCCCCCATAACCGTTTGCCAAGGTTACTGGCAAGCGATTATCCTGCCAATGGTGTTAAATCGCGCAAGAACAGTTGTTCTCTCAGGTTAACGACCAAATTCCAAAACTTATGCCAACTTTTCGTTATTTCGTGGCTATCGGTGTGGGAGCCGCGATCGCATTGAGCTGCATGGAACCCGGTACCTCAAAAGACTTAGCATCGCTCGCTCAACCTCAGAGTGACCGAAAAAACGACGAATGCACAAAGCAGAAGGATGAATGCAAGTCCAGCGATTTATCTGCGGAGTTAACAGCATCTCCTCAAGACTCCCAAGAGGGTGAGGCGATCGCAGATGGGGGAGATGAACCCACTGCCTCTGCCGATGAACCAGTCGCTACCCCGTCGAATTCTTCAGTCTCCGAGCAACCCCAGGAAGCTGAGCCATTAGCCGAAGCGGATGACAAGAGCACAAATCTTGCACAGTCTTCTGAACCAGTACCGTCTCTAACGCCGCAAGCCCCAGCGCCAGATATCCTCCTCCTCAACACAAATTCCAATCCCTTGCTGTTTCCTACCCGCTCCGAGGAAGTCCAGGTGGAAACCACTGTGCCAATTACTTTAGAACAGGCACTTGAACTGGCACAGCGTAACAACAACCAGTTACAGACAGCACGGCTAAACTTGGAACGCGCTCAGTACGACCTTGAAGCCGCCTTAGCAGAGCGATCTCCAACAGGAACTTTACGCGCGGATTTTACGCGCACCGATTCTGCCCAACAAGAACTGAACCAGGGAGGCACCAGCGTCGTCGATCAGGTGCGACAATTGCTAGGGCTTCCTCCTGCTGATGATGATGATCAGGATGACACGGTAACAACATCCTTAAGTTCAACAGTGGAATTGAGTTACGACATCTACACCGGAGGGCGGCGTGCCGCGCAAATCCGAGCCGCAAGGGAACAGGTACGCCTGCAAGAGCTAGAGGTAGAAAGCCTCGTGGCAGACCTGTTCTTAGACGTTGCCAATGCCTACTACAATTTGCAAGAGACGGATGCACAAGTTGAGATTGCCCAAGCCGCAGTTGTCGATGCGAGGCAGAGTTTGCGAGATGCCCAATTGCTCGAACAAGCGGGGTTGGGAACGCGGTTTGATGTGTTGCAGGCAGAGGTACAGTTAGCCAATAACAATCAAGAGTTAACCCGATCGCTCAATCAGCAACGAATCACCCGCCGTCAGATTGCGCAACTGTTGAGTTTGGCTCAGACTGCTGAAATTTCGGCAGCCGATCCCATTGAAGTTGCAGGGGAATGGGAACTGTCACTAGAACAAAGCATTATCCTGGCTTATAAAAATCGAGCGGAGTTGGAACAGCAGTTGGTGCAACGAAACATCAACGAACAGCAGCGGCGCATTCAGCTTGCTGCTATCAGACCCCAAGCCAGTGTGTTTGCTAACTATAACGTCCTTGCCCTGTTGGAAGACGAGGGCGACCTTGCTGATGGGTTCGCACTGGGGGCAAGGCTTCAGTGGAATTTCTTCGATGGTGGAGCGGCTAGAGCCAGAGCCAATCAGGAGGAGGTAGATATTGCGATCGCTGAACAAAATTTTGCTACTCAGCGCAACCAGACTCGCTTCGAGGTAGAACAAGCCTTTTTCAACTTACGAGCCAATGCGGAGAATATTCAAACCGCCTCTTTTGCCCTAACACAAGCACAAGAGAGCTTGCGGTTGGCACGCTTGCGATTTCAAGCTGGCGTTGGCACCCAAACGGATGTGATCAATCAACAGACTGAGCTGACCCGTGCCAGGGTCAATCAACTCAACGCGATTCTGGATTACAATCGAGCGCTGGCGGCTCTGCAACGGGCTGTTAGCAATCTTTCAGACAGCGCTCTTGTCGATGCGCCTTAGCCGCCAGTGCTGCCTTTGCCTGGAATGACGCCTCCTGTTTGGCCAAAAATGAAGAATTGTTTAACATTCCTTCATAAAATAGGGATAAGCTGAGAGACAGGAGCGCGTATGGCTAATATTAAATTTGTCCAGGAAAACCAGGAAAACCAGGAAGTGATTGCTGCCGATGGGGCTAACTTGAGAGAGAAAGCCCTGCAAAACGGCATTGACCTCTACACGTTCATGGGAAAGATGATGAATTGTGGAGGCTATGGTCAATGTGGAACTTGCATTGTTGAGATAGTGGAGGGGATGGAAAATCTCTCCCCTCGAACTGAGGTA
>JAIUYC010000708.1 GCA_020216575.1 Coleofasciculus sp. S288
ATGCTGTGCTGGCTGCCGTGGCGCAGAGACTAAAGAAGGCTGAACTGAACCCGTAACAGTGATACTTTTTATAGACGCGATCGCTCCCACTCAATAGAGGTTTATTAGCGAAATTTGAGCATAACCATTTGTTTTCACTTTCGTTGCAAGCGGTGAGAATATCCCCTATCCCAATCGGAAAACTCTATAATAGAAAGTCTTGCAACCAGGAGGTGTATTGTGGCGATTTTGCGACTCGAAGACGGTACAACCTATACTGAACTAGCTGATATTGAGCGGGAACTGGCTCCTCTGAATATTCAGTTAAATCGCTGGCCTGTAGGAGATAATCCGGAAATTCACAGCTTGTTAGCTAAAGATGCCCTAACCGACGAGGAGAAGGAGCAGGTACTGCAAGCGCTGGATGGCTACTTTGAAGAACTAAAGCAAACCGCTGGTTATCAGTCCCGCGACTTAATTGTGCTGCATCCAGAGATACCCAATCTCGACGCTCTTCTGTCCAAATTTGACCGCTGTCACTACCACACTGATAATGAAGTGCGCTACATCGTTGGGGGTGAAGGTGTCTTTGGCTTTGTGCGTCCTGATCGCACTCAGGTCGAGGTAACAGTGCAACCAGAGGAATACATCAACGTCCCAGCAAACACCGAACACTGGTTTTATTTAACGCCGTCTCGACGGATTAAAGCCGTGCGTTACTTCACAACGACTGAAGGCTGGACGCCTGAGTATACGGATAAGGAAATACGGTTCGGAAAAGTAGCGGTTGTCTAAAGCGGCGGCTAAGGAATTTCCAAATAAAAAAATGTTCTTGTAGGGGCGGGTTTAGCCAATAGAGCGGTTCTCACAGGATGGGAGTACGGGCGGGTTTATTGGATTAAGCCGTGAGAAGCAGATATCTCGGTGAAATCCGCCCTTACTCAATGTAAGGATTGGGATAATCTATTTTCTGGAAGTCCCCAAGAGAGCGATCGCATGATTCCTAACCTTCCTCGCCCCCAAGAGGTTCCCCCTCTAGCCAAAGCCATAGCTGCCAAGTTTGGCGCTTTGCCTCAAGTTGTAGCTGTGGCTTTTGCCGGTTCTCGAACAGTCGGAGTTTCCAACGAGACATCAGATTATGATCTTTTTGTCTACGTTCACGAGGATATCCCTGTAGAAGAGAGGGAAGCGATCGCAAAAGAATTCGCCAAACGCATAGAGATAGACAACCAATTTTGGGAACCGGGGGATGAGTGGATACACACCAATTCTGGGTGCGGTGTTGATATTATGTATCGCACCCCTCAGTGGATTGAGGAACAGCGCGATCGGGTTTTGGTAAAACATCAAGCCTCAGTTGGGTATTCTACCTGTTTTTGGTGGAATGTCTTGACTTCTGTCTCTTTATATGACAACAAGGGTTGGTTCAAACACCTGCAAGAAAAGGCGAACCAGCCCTATCCCGAACCTCTAAAAAGGGCAATTGTTGCCAAAAACTATCCAATTTTGCGACGAAATATTTCGTCTTATGCTCATCAGATAGAATTAGCAATCAACCGTAATGATTCGGTCAGTATTATTCATCGCACGGCTGCCTTATTCGCCAGTTATTTTGACATCATTTTTGCGGTTAACTCTCTCCCTCATCCTGGCGAAAAGCGCCTGGTAGAACAGGTAAAGAAACTATGCTCAAAGATACCGGATGGAATGGAAGAGCAGGTTTTTGCCATCAATGATTCAATGCCTTTGTCATCTAGTGCTCGGACTTTACTTCATCATCTGAATGAACTGATTGATGGTTTAGATAAATTACTGATAGCGGAAAATTTGATAACTGAGTCTAAGAAGTTGGTCTAACTCATTGACGCTCTCCGGTCTAAAGACGCGGAGATTCTTGGTTCACGGACTCGCCGTTAAACGACTCGATTGCTCCAATCGCTCTTATTGGGCAAATCTCCCCAAGCGTAAGTTCCGGTATGCCCTACCGTACCAGGACGTACTCCTTCCCCTGCTGAAGTTTACGTTCCCGCTGAAAGTTAGAGGTTTATGCTTCAAACATCAATCAGTCCGTATTTGGTGTTCTAGGTGTTGACTTAGAGCGCACTCTAAGTTGTAGAGTCGTTACATGACCAGGGAATTAACCATCCAACAAGTTGCAGAGGCAACGGGACTCAGTACCCATGCCTTGCGCTACTACGAAAAAGTTGGACTTTTAGCTCCGATTCGACGAGCAGCCAACGGTCATCGGCGATACTCTGCTGAGGATGTGGCTTGGCTGGAATTCTTGGTGCGATTGCGGACAACAGGGATGTCGATTCAACAAGTTCTTGCCTTTGCAGATTTAGTTCGCCAGCACCCGAATGAGGTGCGAGAACGACGGTTGCTGTTAGAAGCGCACCACAACAAAGTCAAACAACATCAAGAAGAGTTGGCTTATCACTTACATGTGATTGAGTTGAAAATCGAGCATTACAAAAAACTCGAAGCAACGGGTGAGAGCGATCGCACCTGTATTTTCTGGAATAACTATCTTAAACAAGTACTGGATTCTGAATCAGCGACATCCGATATTTCCCTTGAATTAGACACGTAGAAGGAGATTATCCATGCGATTTCAAAATAAGGTTGCTCTCGTAACGGGGGGCAATTCTGGTATTGGTCGTGCCAGTGCGATCGCCTTTGCTAGAGAAGGTGCAAACGTTGTTGTTGCTGCAAGACGCGAAGAGGAAGGACAGAAAACTGTTCAACTGATTAGGGACGCTGGTGGTGAAGCAACCTTCATCCAAACGGATGTTTCTAGAAGTGATGAAATCGCCAGATTAATTGATAAAACAGTTAAAATTTATGGGCGATTAGACTGTGCTTTCAACAATGCTGGAACGGAAGGCATTTTTAGTCCGATGTTAGACCTCACGGAAGAGGTGTGGGATACAACAATTGCTGTGAATCTAAAAGCAACTTGGCTATGCATAAAGTATGAGGTTGAAACATTTCTCAAGCAAAGAACGAGTGGGGCAATTGTAAATACCTCCTCGTGGTTAGCGGTAGGAGGACTCGTTGGCTCCACCATTTATTCAGCTAGTAAAGCCGGTATAGATGGCCTAGTGCGACCAGCTGCTCTAGAATTTGCCGAGCAAGGAATTCGCATTAATAATATCAATCCAGGAATTATCGATACGGATATGACTCGTAGGGCATTACACAACAATGAAACGGTGCTAGCCAAATTTGCGGCTGCCAACCCCAGCAAACGAATGGGAAGACCTGAAGAGGTTGCTCAGACAGTTCTTTGGCTATGTTCAGATGCCGCCTCATTTGTCACAGGTCAGAGCATTATAGTTGATGGGGGATACGCTATTCCAGGACAAAGAATTTGAACTTGGTAGGCTCATGCTGCTCAACTTTTTTAATCAGTACTTTATCTCAAAGTTCTACCTTCATTGTTCCTATTAATAGCTACTCTTGTTACAGATTATAGCTTTTCGTCTCGCAATCAAAACCGATAGAAATCACTGAAGTTAAACATAAAAACATAGGAGACTCGATTAAATGCTTAAGACATTGATTGCCACCTCTGCACTCGTGATACTCACCTTTAGCTCAGCTCAATCTGTCACAGCTCCCGCGATTGCGGCTACCGCTGCACCACTGGAAGCGATCGCACTAAACCCTATCGAGTTGCCAACAGATTTTCAGTATCCCAATGGGATTGCACGCGCTAGCAATGGAACGCTATATGTTGGCTCAGTCACGAGCGGGCGGATATTGCGTATCAATTCTGAGGGCAGAGTCGAGACGTTTTTCCCTGGAAGCGATGAAGTGTTT
>JAIUYC010000709.1 GCA_020216575.1 Coleofasciculus sp. S288
TAAATGCTTTTGTCCGAACCTGGGAGCGTATCGCCAAGTGGTCAAAGTCGTGACGATCAACATTCTGTTTGAAATGGAAAAATGGGCGCAGCGACGCGAACTCTTAGTGGAGGGTTTGGCAGCTCAACAGGCAGATTTAATCGGACTACAGGAGGTCAAGCTTCCAGAAGACAACAGCGCTTGGCTGGCACAGCAGTTGAATATGCCTTACGTGCAGTTAGTGCCTTACAAACAGCTAGACGATAAAGGTTTGCCCTATTACGGAGGGGCAATTCTCAGCCGCTATCCCTTCACGCAACAGGACTCCCTTGACTTGCAAACTCAGGGACGAGTAGCGCAATACGTGCAGGTTGAAGTGGACGGTTGTACACAGGAAATAAAGTTCTTGACTAACCGCGCCGGAAAGCCTGATTTTGTCGTTCTGGGAGAGAGAAACAAAGTTCTTTCGTGTGTGTACTGTTCATCTTCTAGTGAAACGCTCATCACAGGGAATAAAGTTTTTAACTGTCCACTAAGTTAAAACTAGCAAGAGCATCCTCGATTGCCTTTTGCACCTTTTTGTTGGTAGCAACGTTCTTCTGGATACTAGCTCGACGCTTGAGTTGAGATGGTGTCGGATATACATTTTCACTACGAAAACGCTCCGTCACCCACTCCAAACGACGCACAGCCACCTGAACAGCCGTCTCAACCACCTCTGCCAGAACCTTAGCCGTCATTGGCAGCTTATCAAGGTTGCCATTAATTTTTGTTAGTTGCTCAATCTCTCGACCGAGTACAGCTTTGGTTATCCGTTGAGGACGGAAAGGAGCGTTAAGAAGGCGCTCAGAAGTTGTCAAGATGGCGGCGGCGAAGTGTGCATCACGGGTCTCCCAATCTACGCAAGAGCGATTGGGCTGATTAAGAGAATGCCTTTGGCGTGGTGGCTTATGGTCTTCTAGCCACAAAGGATCGTGTTTAGAGAGCCAACTATAGATGCGCGGAAATTTTCTCGAAATTAGTGTTCGTCCCGCATCTGGAAAAGCAACTCTAGCTTCTAGCCACTCCTGACGGTAAGTTTCTAATCTACTCGAGTGTGTTGCAACAGAATTAATGAGACCAGACTTAGGGCAGTGAGTCATTCGGATTGACCGATTGCTGCGTCGTGGGAATGAAAGGCCTAAGCGCTTTGCCTGATGTGCCACACAGCGGTGGCTAAACCCCAGCCGACGTGCTATCTCGCTAACAGTCACTTCTGGATCTGACCAGAGATTTTTTAAAGCCACATCCCAGAGTTCCCCGTAAGATTTCACCCTCGTCAACTCAAATCGAGCCTCTGCTGCTAGGTCAGGACCTTGGCGAGAATAAACAAAGCCACAATTACACTCAAACGTGCCAATAGGTTTACGTCCGACCTCCCGACTGTAATTAACAAGGCATTTTTCTATCTGTGGTTGCTTGAAATGAAAGCAAATAGGATTAAGACAAGGCCAGGGTGGGTCTCCAAAGGGTTTAAACTCATTTGGCATTTGGAAAAATTCAGCGACCGTGTATCCAAGAAATTGGATTAACAACAGATGGCGTATAGGATGTCGTATATTGTCTGTTCGCTTTTGCCGTAAATTCATCAGCCAAGGCTGGTTATGCTGGTTGTCGAGGGAGCAGTTAAGCAAGCTCAACAAATCAGCAGAATAGAAATTTTTGAATGCAGCGACCAGTAGTTTCGGGTTAGAAACCGTACCTTGGTAAGTTGCCAGTCCTTGATCAGCTAGCAGTTTGGAATATCTATTATGTAAAAACTCTACGTTACAAACCAAACCTCTCTGGCTCATCAACCAAGCAGCATCATGGGCAATCTTAAGCAGAGCTTCGTGAGTAGGATCTGACAGATTGAGCAATAGCGGTGACGTTGGCTTAATGACTGACTCCGCTGAGATAAACCTGTAAATATTTACGTGATGCCGTATCCGTGCCTGACTCTCTTCCAGGAAAACAGCATGAACCGGACAAACTTCTACACCAGGTGCTTGATGCAGGCGATGCCAGTAGGACTCACCAAACCGCAATCTATCCTCTTGCACACACACAGGACAGAATCTCAGCCAGTTCTGTCTTCGATTGTATAAGATGCCCAAACGCGAATGAATTCCCCATCCCTTATCTCCTCGCATATTTTCTCTGACACGATTGACTCGCTCGCTCGGACAAAACGGGCTGTAGAAGGGCAACATTGTATGGTCGTCTATTAACCGCTCAACGGTATAAGGATGCCCAGGTGGTAGAACCGAAACTAAGTGAGACAGGCGGCTTGGTAAATCAACAGTTGCTTTGGCTGACTTATTTCCGAACAGGTCTTGCATGATGTGAAAAGGAGTCCCATACTGCACCCGGTCAGAGTATCGCGCACAAACGCTATAAAGTAGTTCATCTGGATAGGGGTCGGGAAAGAAAGGAATCATCTGGCTGTTTCCTGTTTAAAGGTATTCAGTAGCCGGTCGAATGTAACCCGCCTTGTAGAGCGCCTCATAAGCACAAATGCCATCTTGCTCTCCTCTGACCACAATCTCTGGCAAGCTTTTCTCCTTGTGAGTCTCTGATAAACTTTTGTTGGAACTCTTGCTGGTCATCTTTTTAGCAGGAGTAGAAACATTGTTCTGGTCTTTCGTCGATTCTGACCCCAAGGCGCTCAAGTTGCACGGCTGTGGGAAAGCTGGCGAGTGTGTTTCTTTCTGGCTATTGGTTGAGCTGTCTTCAGTTACACTCAAGCCAGTAGGGAGATTGTCAACGGATAGCTGATGGTACTGTTGTTCTAGGAAACATTCGATATCAATTGGACGAACATCTTCACAGCTAGTCAACCGCTCCAGGGAACCTGACTTCAAAGCATCTATAACTTCTCTGGCAGTACGTAGACAATCCTTCGCCACCGACTTGATGATGCCCACGGTTAATTGCTCTAATCCGGTGGTGATAGCTCGCGCTTGCGCCAGCATAAAAATTTTGACAGCGAAGTCGGTGATGCCTTGGCATTCATAATAAAGGGCATGATTCAACTTAGCCGTCAATTGACAAGGTTTGAGTACATATTGGTATCTCCAGAGTCCTTCAATGAATAACTGCCAGTTTTCGTCTTGTTGCATTCGATCCCAAATAAAATCCCCCTGCCCTGTGCCACGACGAATCTGACGAAATTCACTGCCTAAAATTGACCAGGCTTTGTAAGTACCAACCAAAACAACAGGTAAACCGATGGTATTAATCAGTTGGACAAAGAAGTCCAGCATTTTTTCATAGCCGCCAATTCTTAACTTAGTTAGGCTTTGAATTTCGTCAATGACCAAAACACCTAGATGGACGTTTGAGGCGACCCGAGCTACGTAGGGCATCATTTCATTAACTGTTCTACGTCCCTTGCCCCCATAAGTTTCGTAGTAGGATGTACCTAAAATGTCATCAACGGCTTGAAAGAAATTGAGACATAAACCTTTAATAGAACCATCAGCAGGGCATTCAAGCTTGAGCCAGACTAGTTGTGTACTTGTATGATTCTTGCCACAGTAGCGATTGTGGTAAATGACTTGGGGGTAAAGGTCTAAAATCCCTTGTACCGCTGTGGACTTGCCTACACCAGACAGACCCAAAATAGTGAACCCAGTAGCGGTTGAGCGCCGATGGCATCGGTTGTTTCTCTGGCTAATGCCTAAAGACTCTACTCGCTCGCTCACATCTTGCCAAAACCCTTTGACTACTGGATTACGAGCAATGTATCCGGCTCGAATCATGCGCGAAAATCGCTGCTCTAAGTCAAGGTGA
>JAIUYC010000002.1 GCA_020216575.1 Coleofasciculus sp. S288
TTTCTCCTTCGACTCAGGCAACGCTGTGGTACGTTAGCGATCGCGGCTCTTTAGGGCTAACGACGGAGTTTTACCATCAGTTGAGTCAAGTGCCGATCAAAAGTGAAGCTCTGCGGCAAGCGCAGCTAGCCATGATTCAAGGCAACGTGCGCATCGAAAACAATCAACTCTATAACTCCGGCAAGAGTGTTTCCCTGCCACCAGGATTGTCAGTGTCAGGAACCCAGAGCCTTTCCCATCCTTACTACTGGGCCGGTTTCACGCTCGTTGGCGATCCTTGGTAAACCACCAGTTAAAAAAGCGACACATTAAGTTTAACTAAGATGAATAATTCAGGATACAATGACCCTGTGGTGTGAGTAAGCAAATATCTCTATCTAGCGACTGATGTCAACTCGTTCATCTGGTTTGGTCTGTTCGCCAAGACCGATTGCTGATTCTCAAGCAGTCACCAACCGTTTGACTGCAACAACTGGTAACCCCCGCTTGATGGAATTGATGAAATCTCTCTATCAGGCTGACCAGCAAGTCAAGTACCTCCATTTGCAGGCGGAAGTCAATTCTCTTTTGCAGCAGCTGGAAATCCTTAAACAGCAACGGCTGGCATCGGGTTTTACCGATGCTGCCTATCGGGAGCAATAGAAGATTTTGTTGCTAGCAGTACTGTCCGTAACCCTGGACGTAGCCCCAGGGAAATTGGCTATTGACATATCAGGCACATAAAAAGCATTACCTGCCAGTGATTCTTCTCCTGGCAGGAATTTTATGTCCTCAAACACTCACGTTCACCGAGTCTGGAGACTTTAATTTTTTCATGACTATATCGGTAATTAAAGAACCGTCCCTCAACCCAATCTCTACAGCTACTGCTGACACCTTACGATTGAAAGACATTGTGCGAAGCTTGCCCCGTGAGGTTTTTACAAAAAACCGTCGCAAAGCTTGGACGCTATTGCTCGTCAATGTCTTAATAGTTGGCTTGGGCTACTGGGGTCTGGCAATCGCGCCTTGGTTCCTTTTACCGCCTTTGTGGATTTTGATCGGTACGGCGTTGACCGGTTTTTTTGTGATTGGGCATGATTGCGGTCATCGCTCTTTTGCGAATCGGCGCTGGGTTAATGACCTTGTAGGGCATTTAACCATGCTGCCGCTAATTTATCCGTTCCACAGCTGGCGAATTCGGCACAATCACCATCACACTCATACCAATAAGCTGGGTGAGGACAATGCTTGGCAACCCTGGGAACCAGAACTTTATGCCAACAAGTCCTACTGGATGCAGTGGTTTTACCGCTTCATAGGAAGTGGATTTTGGTGGATTGGTTCAATTGTCCACTGGGCAGGACTGCACTTTAACTGGACTAAGTTTCCGGGCAAACAGCGCTCTCAGGTAAAGTTGTCTGTTTTGGCGGTGTTGGGTTTTGCTGCGATCGCGTTCCCCTTACTCATTGCGACGACTGGCATTTGGGGATTTGTCAAATTCTGGTTGCTCCCTTGGCTGGTTTATCACTTCTGGATGAGTACGTTCACCCTCGTTCACCATACAGCACCGGATATTCCTTTTGCCCCACCTGAGAAGTGGGATGCAGCTCAAGCTCAGCTATTTGGCACCGTTCACTGTGAGTATCCCCGTTGGGTCGAGTTCCTCTGCCACGACATCAACGTCCACATCCCTCATCACATTTCCACGGCGATTCCTTCCTATAATTTACGGCTGGCTCATCGCGTTCTGAAAGACAAATGGGGTGATGAGCTGCGTGAATGTCGTTTCTCTTGGTCTTTAATGAAACGGATTACAGAGCAGTGCCATCTCTATGATGAGAAGAATTGCTACCAGTCTTTTAAGGACTATTACGCTCAGCGCTAGTTAGAACGCTCTAAAATCGAGTCTCCAAACAGCGAGTAACTGTTAAACAGTTAATCTATAAGCACCCTTCATTTTTTTTGTCAACTGAAGGGTGCTTACTCATTTAAAAAGATACTATTCTGGATGTAAAGGATTGGGGGAATTCGCCATGAAAACGTTTCAGTGGGTTACCAGTTTAAGTGTGGTTACTCTGCTACTGGTTAGCTGCACAGGTGAGAGCAAGGTTACTACAGCACCGTCGCCAGAACCTTCTGTGGGGCAAGCGCCTGTAGCCCCTAATCCCCCATCGAATCATTCCGAAACGGTTGCGGCAAATCCGAACCTTCAACCGTCTACTGACCCAGAGACGCTTAAAATTGCTACAGGTCGCAGCAATCCCTTTCAAACTGTTGTTGTTCCTCCGATAAAGCTCCCAGTTACGGGTGAGACGGCTCCACAAGCCAAGGCTCCACAGCCGAACAATCCACAAGCCAAGGCTCCACAGCCGAACAATCCACAACCTAAAGCTTCACAGCCGAACAATCCACAAGCCAAGGCTCCACAGCCGAATAATCCACAACCTAAAGCTTCACAGCCGAATAATCCACAACCTAAACCAGAAACGAGTGAGGTTGAAACTGAGCGTTCGTCACAACAGGAAACAACTGCCCAAAACCCCCCTCTTCCGTCCATCCCTTCCACTGATTTAGCTGATGCTGTGCAAGTTAATGGGGTGATGCAGGTAGGGGGTAGAGTGAATGCGATTGTGAAAGAACCGAATGAGAAGACTAGTCGTTATGTCAGCGTGGGCGAATATCTCTCACAGGGAAAGATATTAGTGAAGCGGATTGAATTGGGTGGCAATGCAGAGCCACAGGTGATTCTGGAACAAAACTGCGTCGAGGTCGTTAAATCTGTCAGCAGTAATGGGCCTGTCGCCAGCGCTCAGTAGGCGATCGCATTTCCGATGCACATTTACCGCACTTTGGCAATACATTCTGCCTGTAGGACAATAAAATTACCAGTTTGCAAAACCTGACAGGACTCGGTGAGAGAGGCCAACGCTGGGAGAGTTCCTTGCTGTAGGGTTGCGATCGCATTTTCTGCGGCAGGTTTATACTGCATAATCCAGCGTTCGTTTGTCAAATAGGGCAGCGTCCAAGCCCCCGTCTCCAGTAGCCAAAAATCCACGCCATACTTTTGAATGAAGCGTTGCACGGTTGCTAAATCCGGACTGTACTGCGCTTCAATCAAGTCGATTGTCCGTTGGCGAATCTTTGCATAGTACCCTTTATGGTAGGGAACGGGATATCCTTCTCCCCCTGCTAAAATTGACCGTTGAGCAAAAATTGGTAGGTTACTCCCCTCTTTTGTTAAGGAAGCGATGAGACTATCCTTGGGCTGCTGTTGAAAGAACTCATACAAGGCTGGCGCATTCCCCACCATGTAATCTGTTCTGGGAAACCGTTTTAAAACGATAGGATGCAGAATTGGTCCCCCCACCAACAGGACAACTGCCCCCAATGCCACTAGCTGACGCCAAGGGGCGAGATTAACGGAGGTTGGCTGGTGTTCTTGATGGTGGGAAACGCTAGATTTAACGGGGGGTTTCCCTGCCCAGTTCAAGACGGCATCCAAAATCAGAGTGAGGACAATGCCAGATGCGATCGCAGTTACAATCCTTAGAGAATGCTCGGTATAACGACTGGGAAGGTGTAGCCGGAACAGCAGGGCATGGGACGCTAAAAACATTGCCACTGATGCCAGTGTAATCTGAAGTAACACCGCTACATCCTTAGTCACCTGCTTAACCAAGGGAAAGATAGCAGGAAATAGCATCAGGACTGGCAACCAAACCCCAATTATTAGTGGCACTGCCGTCCCCAGCCTAGGCAGCATACCACTACGCTGAGCCGTGAACCAAAAATGCCCAGACTCTTCGACAAAAAAGGAGCTTATCCCTCCCGGCAAAAACTCTGACATGGTTCTGGCTTCGGCGGCGCTGATGACAGGACCAAATCCCGAAGAGGATTTAAACGCATAGAATGCAATTACCAGTGCTGCCACTCCCAGTCCAGTTGCATACAACCGATACTCGCGGGGGTTCCGGAGAAAATAGGGACGCCCCTTTTCCCAGCGCTGCACCCTCAAGATTAAAATACCAATACAAATAAAAACGCCTTGAGGATAGAACAAACCTAAAAGCGCGATCGCAATGCAACAAGGCAGTAACGAACGCCGCAACAAATAGTACAAAAATGCCAGAAACAGGGGATAAATAAACGCAACTGCCGTCGCAGAAACTAAATCATCCCGCATCCAGAGATAATGATTGAGCAGCAACGAGCCAATGAATCCTGCCAGAGGCACTGGTAATAGTTGCAGGGAAACGCCGAAGCAGTAGCCTGTTGTAATCAGTCCCAGTATCAGGGGTAGGAGTTTACTCAGCAACAGTGGCTCAATTCCCAAACTCGCCATCAGCCGATATAAAGCGGTATAGCCAGCCGGTGCAACTGATTGAAAGTAATCTGCAATTAAATCGCCCGGAAATAACTGGGGATCAATAAATCGCTGCATCCAAAAGACGTGCTGCCGCGCATCATCCTGCACAACATACTCGCTACTAAAGGCGTGTTGCAGCACCAGCAACCCGTAAATGGCGGCAAAGGTGAGGCTGAGACTGAACCAGAACTTTACTGGAGAACTGGATGATTTTGCGATCGGGGCGGTTAAGAATTTGTGCAGGCGATTCATCAGCATGCCATAGAACGTCAAACGTAAAAAGTCAAAAACCCTATTTCGCCGAAAGGCGCTTGTATCCGGAGGAATGATACCATTTGCTGGCTATGAAGATAGGCACAATTAAACCTAAAACTCGCAGGGGTTGAGAAGTCGGGTAACTTCTGTGAAACCCGACTTCTGAGTGTGAGATTTATTGACGCCCACTTGCTTATGCATATGTACGTTTTTGTGTCAATCCTTAACTCCAGTAACATACAAGTTCGAGAATCTCCCTCTGTTGAAAGGCTGATGCTTGGGGAAGAAAATCTTGCTTTACTTTTCTTAGAAATGATTCTCATAACCAAGGGGAAGTCTCATGCCAACTTGGAAGAAGCCCTCAATAGTTGCATTTGGAACACTATTGACTGCTCTGGGAACAGGAGAAGGAGCGCAAGCGATCGTTACTACTGGCACTCCAGAAAATTACGTGGTTCCCCCAGGAGACTTTAGTGGTGTGGCACTACTAACCCTCAATCGCTCAGATGGGCCTGCTGGTTGTACGGGTTCCCTGCTGACAGGAGGCTTACACCTGCTCACCGCTGCTCACTGTCTTACGGATGAACGGGGAAACTTCAACGTCATTGACACCACAGCAATCTTTGAATTGTCCGATAGCCTTTTCTCATTAGATATTGCTGACGATGGCTATTTTATCTTCCCGGACTGGATAGGCGACGGTATCAATAACGAAGGCTTTGCTAGGGGCGACGATATCGCTGTTTTGAAGTTAGCCGAGCCAGCACCAAGTGATGTCGAGCAGTATGACATCTACCGAGGTGCAGATGAAGTGGGTCAGGTTTTTACGCAGGTAGGATATGGTCAGGGAGGAACTGGAGATGAGGGGGCAGTGCTTCCTGGTGGAATCAAGCGCTTTGGTCAGAATCGATTCGATCTTTTAGATGGCATAGTTCCTGACAGCCAATTGTTGTTCGATTTCGACAATGGTTTGCCTGAAAATGATGCCTTTGGTTTCTTCGGTATCAGTGACTTGGGTCTGGGAATCAATGAGGTAAGCACAGCTTCAGGTGATTCGGGTGGACCATCATTTATTGGCAACGCGATCGCGGGAGTCGTTTCTTACGGTTTTACCACAAGCAGCCCACCAGATATCGATACCGAATTCAATCGGAGTTTCGGTGAATTTGCGAGTAATACGCGGGTGTCGCTTTATGCTGGTTTCGTAGATGATGCTGTCGCGGGGAAAGTCTCCTCTGCTGCCTTGGTGCCTGAACCCTCTTCTGTGTTGGGAGCGCTTGCCTTTGGTGCTTGGGGGGCAAGTAGCCTGCTAAGAAGGAAGAACCAGCCTTCTTGAGGTGAGGGTAGTTCGCAAAAGAAATAATATCAATTCCGCTCCTATAGCCCCCTTTTATGTCTTATTCGTAGAGACGTTCCGGTGGAACGTCTCTACAAGGTTATGCAGGTTACTGAAAAAGGGGTAGGACTTACGCACAGATGCTACACAGAGTAGGGGCGAGGCATGCCTCGCCTCTACAAATGGTGGTTCAAAGGTAAATTTGCGTAAGTCCTGTGAACTCAATCGGGCTTTTATAAAGAATGTAAAGTGAGTTACGGTAAGCGATCGGCAAGTCAAGCTGGTGTTCAATGCGAGTTACGAAATAGTCTGCCCGATACTTGACCATTAATGTCTCAGCTTGGGCAGTTGTCAGGTGATTGTAACCCGTAGTTAGCTTATTTTTGATTTCTGATTTGATCTCTGTGCCATCATCCTCTGTGTTAGTAATGTCCGGCCAAGGATAAAGGTTACCGCTCAAGTCGGTGAGACGTTCGTACCAGGAGACTATTCCGGCTTTAGTCTGGGGCAGTAGCTTAAATTTGGCAATGGTTGGGCGTTCTGCTAGCCAGGTAAAGCTTTCAAATTCCCCAGGTGAGGAGACTACAACAGCATTTTTCGGTGTATGAGTGCGAACCCAACCACACAGTTGTTTCCATTCCGGGTTTTCTACCCCCTGCTCCTGACTGGGAAACTGATGCAAAGCCACTAACTGCTCACGAAACTGTACAATCTGGGTGCTGCACATCCAACTCAGCAGCAGGATACAGGCGAGTACTAGCCCCCGTCGCGTTTTACCTGTGAACGTCTGTTCTAGAAGACAGGCAAACAACAAACAGGTGCTGAGTGGCAGCAGGATGTCCCCTAATCGGAAGGGATAATACTGCAATAAACTACCTTGGGAGTCAAAGGGGGCGATGACTAGCCCCAGGATGAAGGGGATTAGTGCGATTAGAGTGAACTCAGCTAGTCCAATGCAAGCGGGGGAGTACTTCGAGAATGGTTCAGAGTGCCGATGACGCCAGAGCAAGGCAACGCTAAATACCAGTATCAACAGGTACACTAAGGGTTGAACCCACCAGTCGGATGACCAACTGAGGGGGTTGAGGTGATGAGGCAACCGCCAAAAGACATAGATATAAGAAGGTTGTACGGCACCTTTGGGGGTGGGAGCAAACACCTGTTCCAAAATGGCTCCAATCGCAAATGCACTTGCGGCTATGTAGATGAGAAGAATTGAACCCAAATACCGGATATCAGTAAAATCGGTTTTGCGTCTTAAGCTTAGCCATCCCACTACTGCCACAAATGCCCAGCCGCCTACCAAAACATGAAATGAGGTGGCTAACCCTAGCATTAGCGCCATCCAGCGATAGCGCCCCTCCAGCATTAGCCCAACCGCTAAGAGGAGGAACCCGTAGGCAACAGCCTTAGGTTCTAGCGAGCCAACCAACCATTCGCTAGCAGCAGCACTCTGGGAAGAACCTGCATACAAAAATAGGCCAAGTGCTAACAAGAGCAATGGTAAGCTTAGTCCTAGAATTCGTCCTAAACGAACCAAACCTACTGCCACCAGAGCGTAGCACAGGAGCCTGCCAATCACAGAGGTTGCTAAAAACCCCCAGTTGTTGGCTAGTTTGCCAAACAACGTTAGGAACAGCAGTCGGTAGCCAGAAGGCTGATTAAGATACCAGTCTCCTGGAATCCAGGTAGGGCTAACATACTGTTTGGCTAAGGGCAAAACATCAATTTCGTTGACAAAGCCCATATTGGCGTCTAGCAGTAGCTTGAGGCTGAGGAACGCTATTAGTGTCAAAATCTGAAGCGTTGTTCCCCGCAAGCTTGTCACAAGTTTGCCCACAGCAGTCATTGTGACGCTGTAGCGCGATACAGTATTTTTTATCACTCAACTCTCCACCTGAGCGAATATCCATACCGAAAGTCAATCGAATCGTCCTTGGGCAATACATTCTGCTTGTAGAACAACAAGATTTTCCGCCTTGAACACAGTACAGGGTTCTACGAGCGTTGCCAAGGCTGGAACAACTCCTTGTTCTAATCGCGATCGCGCTTCTGAGGTAACGGGCTGAAACTGATCCATCCAACTATCATCCCCTAAATACTCGGGCGTAAACGCGGCAGCATCCAACAGCCAAAAATCTACACTATACTTCTGAATAAACTGATTGACGGCGGCTAAATCCGGGCTGTATTGAGCGTGAATTAAATCAATAATTTGTTGGCGGAATTTTCGATAGTAACCCACATGGTAGGGAACCGCATATTCACTGCCAACCAAAATAGAGCGTTGAGCAAACGTTGGCAGGTTGTTCGCCTCGTCGGATAGAGATGCAATCAGAATGTCTTTGGGTTGCTGCTGAAAAAACTGATAAAGGGAGGGAACCGCACCGACTCGGTAGGTGATTACGGGAAAGTGTTTCACGAAGCTGGGATAGAGTACCAGTGAAGCACCGATGACAACGGTAGACGCGATCGCAAATACCTGTTGGTAGAGGTTAGCTGGCTGTTGGCAGGCCTGGAAAATAGCATCTAGGATAGCACTCAATGCGATCGCCGCTAACAGTACCACAATCACGCGGAAACCATACCCTGTATAGCGACTAGGAAGATGCAGTTTGAACAGCAAGGCATGGGCGGCAAAAAACATGCCCACAGATGCCAGAAATAGCTGAGGCAAAATTGCGATGTTGGGGGTTACCTGCTTGAGTAAGGGAAACCGGGAGCGATATGCTAGCAGCAGAGGCCACAACAATGCCGCACATAGGGTAACTGGCGTAAACAGCGACTTCGGGAACATGCTGCTGCGCCTGCCATTAATCCAGTAGCCTTGGAACGTTTTGTGAAAAAACGTTGCTCGTCCTCCAGGTAAGAATTCCGGTAACGTTCTCGCTTCTGCGGCTGTAATAGCAGGGCCAAATTCAGATGCCGTTAAGACGTAAGGCAACATTACCAGTAGGGCAACTCCTAGTCCAGCAGCGCACAATAAATAATCTTGGCGATTTTGGGAGAGACGAAACCGCCCATTTTCCCAGTCTGCCAAACGCAGTACTAAGATAACAACACCGATGAACAGACACTGGGGATAAAATAAGCCTAAAAGTGCGATCGCTGCCAGAGTCCCCAGCAATGAGCGTCGCACTACATAATACAAAAACGCCAGAAATAGCGGATAGGCAAAGGCTCTTGGCGTGCCAGATATTAAGTCATCCTTCAGCCACAACTGCTGATTTAGCATCAAGGCGGCGATGAACCCAGTCGCGGGTATCGGCAATAGTTCCAGGCAGAGTCCAAAACAGTAACCCGTGACGAGCAATCCTAGCATGAGTGGCAGGAGTTTGTTCAACAGCAGTGGATGAACGCCCAACGCTGCTATCACTCGGTAAAATGTAGCGTATCCCGCAGGAGCTACAGACTGAAAATAATCTGCAATTAGGTTATTAGGAAATAGCTCTGGATCGACAAACCGCAGCATCCAAAATACATGCTGCCTCGCATCATCCTGCACGGCATAGTCGCTACTAAACGCCTGCTGCCACCCTAAAATCCCGTAAACAGCCGCAAATGCTAAACTTAACCCGAACCAAAACTTCACCTGGGTTCTAGACGTTTTAGGGGTTGGGGTGGTTAACTCTCTATGCAGGTATGCGATCGCCATGATACCTAGGTTAAATCGTATAAATAAACAAATGCACCTGGACGCTCAAAGAAATCTACTTGTTTGCCAATGCTATCCAGATAAGTTTTAACCATTTCATTTTCAGAGTCAACATTAGCATGAGAGAAGAGTAACCACACTCGTTTATTTCCCCGCAGTTTGTCCAAGTCTTTCTGATATCGCTCTCGCTCTGCATCCGATAGGTGTCTTTTTCCATCCTGTTTATCTAAGTCATCCACCCCAATAATGTAATCGCCCTCTTGATATCCGTATTTCTCGGCATAGTACTTAAATTGATATTCTCCTCGCTGGAAAATGTAGAGAACATCTCCCGGTTGCTGGCGGGTTTTTACATAACTAATAATCGGCTTAATTTCTTCTCGCCAGTAGGGCTGAACTAACAGTTTGCTACTATCTACAACTGGAGAATAGAGCAGTACTACTAACAGAACGATACCTGCGATGTTAATCGGTTTAGAGCGAACTCGGCGCATCAGGTAATCGATTCCTTCAGCCATTAACAAGATAACGAAGGGAGTCAGAAATAATACCAGACGACTACGAAAGGGATATTTCTGTAAATAAGCTGCGAAAAATGTAACGATGACTGGAGACAGTAAAAGCCATAACGTCTCTTTTTTTCGACGATAGCAGGCAATACAACCGACGACAAAGGAAATAATGGCTAATCCATCCATTATTTCCTGAAATCCCAATGGCCTATAGAAAAATTTCCCAAAAGCATCCAGCAACCAAATAATATCAAAGGGAGATGAGGGAAAAGCGTCTTCCCAAGATGTCATCAAGTCTTCATTCCCGCTCAGGGAACGCAGGGAAAGCCAATAAAATGCAGCGAAGCTGAATAACCAGGATGAAAAAATTACGGCAATCCTATTGAGTCTGAGTTTTTCCCGTCTGACAATCCGAATGAGTACCGAGGTTATGCCAACACCTGTCAAAACAAAGATGGCTGGATGGGAAAACCAAATTGCGATCGCTCCTGCTAGGGAAAACGTTATAGTCTGATCAGATTTCAGTTTGGGACTGCCCAGATGCATTGCCATCAAGCAACAGAGTAGAGCTACAGCAACATCGGTTGAGTACTGTTTAACTTCAAAAGAAAAGTAGACTAAATAATATAAGCTGGCAAAAAAGGCTAAGGCGATAGGAACCGCTTGCCGTTCAAGGAATCGTTTTGCTAATCCATAAAACAGGAACAGGGAAATAATCCCAGATAGTAAAGGAAAGAGCCTTAAGGCATATTCATTATTACCAAATAGGTTAATTGCTAGTTTTTCAACCATTAAAAACCCAATCGGCGCTCCCTGTTCGTAATCTAGAGGCTGTAGGAGTCCTAAAAAAGAGCGATCGACAATATTTAATGCCAGTACAGCTTCATCCGCCCACAGGGAACGGTTAAATAAATACTGAACTAGCCGAACCAGAATGCCAAAGGTAATAATTATTATTGAGAGGATTTCAGGGAGCGAGAAATAATTGGCTCTTTTCAAAAAAAGACGTTTAGTAAAAATTCTAAAATTATGATGTAGCTTATACATTTAACTGAACCTAATCTGAAAATAGGAGTCACATTTGTAGGGGCGGGTTTAGGGGTTTAATTTGGACATATACCCATAAATTCTGTTCAAAACCTGCCCTATCTACCGAGCAATTGTGTCATATAGCTAGTCTATTTGAGTTGTGAACAATAATGATAACGAACCACAGAGGCACAGAGAACCCAGAGAAGGGAAGAGAAGAGAGAATTTTATGAATCATTTAGGCTGGCTATATTTAAACTCAAATGGTATCAGAAGAGGTATATTTTCATTCCTTATGTTGTGAAAAATTGTCTGTGGGTGGCTGTCTTAAAAATAAGTCAGAATTAATTTAGGTTTCTAACTTCCATAGATTTCCCTGCTTGTGAAGTTGTTTCATTTTAAGGTGCTGCGTTTGCTCAAGTGTTTGTCGCACGTCTGGAGAAAGCCTGTATAAGAAAACATCTCTAAACCCTTTAGGGATTGCCGGGATAGTATCTTTGGGGATTAATTGTAATTTCACATTTGAGTCAAGTAAATAACTGAGAGATAAAAGTTGGGTTGAATTGCTCGTGATAACAATTGGATGAGTCGCTTGGTTGATAAGGCGAGCTTCCTGGGGATTGTAATAGCTACTGTATTTATTCCACCAGGTTTCGGCTTGAGAGCTAATTGTACAGGAAATTACCCCCAATGAAATCAGAGTGACTGTCACCAACCGCCACAACTGCTGTTTTTTGATGGATGGAGTACTAATTTTAGTTGCCAGAAGGTAAGCGACAGCAAATTCTATACCCAGGTAACAGGGAATTAAATATCGGCCAGCAGTTGAGCGCTGTCCGCCTGAAATTAAATCTGGTAGTACGATAACAGCCCCTGTCACTCCAATGAGCGTTAAGATAAACAACCAAGTTTTTTGAGGAGTCTGGCGGCAGAGAAAATAAATTGAGTATCCTACTAGAATTACAATAGGAAGAATAATATAGATAATCGGGTCGTTATAGCCAAGTTGCACATCTTGAGCCGTTTGCATATCAAATAATGGCTCTGTATACCCAATTTGTGGCTCGAAAAATACAGACGCTAGGTTGAGTATCCAGCGTTGAACCAGGAGAATGAAGGGAATTTCCCGACGCGCCCAGTTCCCTCCTAAATCAAAACCATTTGCTGCTATAAATATTAGCCAAGGGAAGAAAGCAACCACGCCTGAAAGGAATGCTAATAGATACGCCTTTACCGATTGACTCCAATGAAACTTCTCCCTAATCCCGACATAGATGCCATGTCCCAGAATGACTACCACAGAAAGGAGATACGTGTAAAGATTTAAAACAATGGTAGCGGCATAAATACCCCAATTCAGTCTTGTTTTTAGGCGTATCGCTCGCAGTAGGGCAGCACTTGCAAGCAAAGTTGTCAAGACCCACAAGCTGTACGATCGCGCTTCCTGTGCGTATAAAATCTGGAAAGGGGAAACAGCGAATAATGCGATCGCAATCCACCCTGTTAGCGATGACTCAAATAATTCCAGGCACAGCCAATAGATACAAGGAAATGCCAGCAGGCTAAACAGTGCGGTTAAACTCCTCACTACCGCGACGGAGTAACCAAACCCCTGCACCCACAATCGCGTCAACACAAAATAAAGCGGTGGGAGTTGCACATCTGTTGAGGCTAAAACTTGAATTGTATCCGTTAAACCTTTCTCAGAATTGGGACGCTGATACTTTTGTAAGTCTTCAATTCCAATTTCACGTTCAGCGACATCTTGGATTAATTCGGTATTGGTGTAGCCCGCAATCTTTAAGGAGGTATAAACCTCATCATTCCAGTAAACTTTTTGCTCCAGATTAAAGAATCTAAAAAATATCCCAATTAACAAGATAATGATAAAGAATAGCTTGAAATTCGCCAAATCAGCAAGGAATTTTACTTTATTGACCATCTGAGAAATTTTAGTGTGCGGCTCGACTCCTAAAAGAGTTTATCTTATAAGGGAAATCGGTGGTGAACAGAATAGAAGTTACCCAAAACATCAGGTAACCAGTAAAGCACGAGTGAGTTTATACGACTAGTCATGAGTAGTAGCATTATATAAGTCGGGTTGTGGAAAGAGGAAATCAAAAGGGTAATCTTTGCAATCTCCCACTAATTACTCACATAAGGAGAGCATGTCAATCGGGAACAAATGCACTCATGGGATCGAGAGCCGTTGTGAAGACGAAATAGATTACCCCAACGCCCAAAAGCATAATGATTAAGCTGAAAAAGATTACTCGACGGATTGAGGGTTCGTAAGTGTCATTATCAATGTCGTGGCAAACGGCAAAGTAGTAAAGGGTGGAGAGTAACACTGTCACTAGACCCACTAAGGAGAAGAGTAAACCCAACTTCCAACCAGTACCAGGACGGTGTACATGAGGAATTTGAAACTGGCGAAGACGCACGATAACCACTCCAAAACCCAATAGAGCGATCGCGCTACGCATCCACGCCAGATAGGTGCGCTCGTTTGCCAGGTGATCTCTTACCCGCGATGGATTCTCCCGCCCTTGCTTCTCTATATTGCTCACCCTACACCGTTTGTACACTCGAAACTGATACTCTCAGCACCTACCGCCTCTGGATTGGCCTGGTTGGCTTTGATTGCTGCCATTGTTCCGGCAGTTCCTATCAAATTCTGCTTGATTCCCAATAAAAACGGTAACTCGATCAGATTACCGTAGTTTCAGGATGACAACAATACCTCGCCAGGGGCAACAGCATGGATAGCATCTACATTTGATCACATGCCAGATGGACGCTTGTTGATGAATGTCAGTCTACTAATTTTTGCTGGGAGTGCAGATTCGGATTAAATTTTGAATTTGTTAGGTGACTGACTCATTTTCTGATAAAATCCGGTAACTTGACCGAATTACCGGATTAGAGCTGAGGAAGAAAACTATACAGATTGCTTTAAAAGTAACAGTGCATGAATTAATCAGTTTTTAAAAAATAGGAAGCTTTCCATGCTTATTCAAACTGTTGGTATATTAAGTCCCGGTAATATGGGACAAGCGATCGCTGCTGTGTTGAGTCAAAACGGATTGAGGGTGGTTACTGCACTAGATGACCGTAGCGAACGGACTCGGCAACTAGCAGATGAGGCGAAAATCGAAGATCTGGGTTCGCTTGATCGCCTAGTTGCCGAATCG
Organism: Coleofasciculus sp. S288; assembly: GCA_020216575.1. Lineage (GTDB taxonomy): Bacteria > Cyanobacteriota > Cyanobacteriia > Cyanobacteriales > Coleofasciculaceae > JAIUYC01. Next base: position 14,330 of record JAIUYC010000002.1, read on the forward strand.
GATATGTTGCTTTCAGTGCTGATCCCCTCAGCCGCTACGCAGGCAGCAGAGCAAGTGGCTTTGGCGATACGTAACCTTGGCAAAAATCTTTTGTATGTGGACTGTAATGCGATCTCACCTCATAAAGCTGAAAGCCTTGGGCAACTCATCCAAGAGGCTGGAGGACAGTTCGTTGATGTTGCGATTGTTGGTCTGCCTCTAGGAGTGCCGGACTGTACTCGAATTTACGCATCTGGAACACAGGCAGGCGAACTAGAACAATTGCGCGACTATGGGCTAGATATCAGGGTGATTGGCAATGAAATTGGTCAAGCTTCAGGCTTAAAGATGTGTTATGCCGCTCTGACAAAAGGGCTGACGGCTACTGCAACAGAATTACTCGTTGCTGCTTTTCGGCTGGGCGTGGAAGAGGTGTTGTGGAGTGAACTGTCTCGCAGCCAAAAGGAGCTGCTCACCTGGCTGACTAATTCTATTTCGTCCATGCCATCGAAAACCCACTGTTGGATCGCTGAAATGGAAGAGATAACAGCTACTTTCGCACTCTAGGCCTAAAGAAACTATATTGAGCCTCAAGAGCAATAACACTGCCACAATACGTGACATACTCCTACACTGACTCTTCGAGTACAGTGTAGGCTTCGCAACCAATCCGGCTATTGCTTAGGAGGCGTTGCGCTTTAAGGACTGGATGCCCCTCAGCCCTATTTTTGATATTGACGGCTGCATTATGGTCTCGGTCTAGACTACACCCACAGTGAGGGCAGTCATGCCAACGTATATGCAGCTTTTTTGGTACTTTCTCACCGCAATTAGAGCAATCTTGTGAGGTATTGTGGGCGCTTACTGGGACAACCAACAAACCAGCATTTTCGGCTTTGTTTGCCAGTATCGACAGAAAGCTTGACCATCCAGCGTCCAACACAGATTTAGCCAATTGGGTACGAGCAAGCCCCTTGACGTTTAACTGATAATTGTCCGTGTTTGGGTGAATTAAACCGAGTAAGAGTGTGGAAAAGATTTTATATCCTTCGGCTTGAGATAAACCTGTTGTTGCGGCTTCAAGTTTAACTGATCAAACCGTTCTCGTGGCAGGATGGCGTTAATAACCTGACCATCATCCAAGGCTAACTCGGCCCTAATTTGCCAACCTAGATGAATAAGACGACTGACTCTAGCCGAAGCAGTGGCTTCCTTGATCTGGGTTGTCACTACGATATCGTGAGGGCGCAAGAAGATTTTCGGAGGAACCCGCTCAAACTTGTTGTCACAGAAAAGGCGTGAGGAACCAGGTAGGATGTTCACCGGACCAATGAAACTCATGACAAATGGAGTGGCAGGGCGATCATAGATTTGGGATGGCGTGCCGATTTGTTCAACTTTGCCTTGATTCATTACCACGATTTCATCAGAAATTTCCATTGCCTCTTCCTGGTCGTGGGTAACAAAAACAGTTGTAACGTGGACTTCATCGTGAAGGTGGCGCAACCAAGTCCGCAGTTCTTTGCGGACTTTAGCATCCAGTGCCCCGAAAGGTTCATCGAGTAGCAGCACTCTAGGTTCAACTGCCAGCGCCCGCGCCAGTGCCACCCGTTGCCTCTGACCCCCAGAGAGTTGGGATGGATAGCGATCGCCCATTCCCTTCAATTGCACTAACTCCAGCAGTTGTTCCACTTTCGCTTTGGTTCTACTCTTAAGAGCCTTGCGAATCTCTAGACCAAAAGCAATATTCTGGCGAACTGTTAAGTGTTTGAATAGCGCATAGTGTTGAAACACAAACCCGATATTGCGCTCTTGAACATTTTTATGGGTGGCATCCTCGTCGGCGATCGCGATTTTGCCAGTATCCGGAGTTTCCAGGCCAGCAATCAGCCTCAACAAGGTGGACTTACCAGATCCTGATGGTCCCAGTAGTGCCACCAGGGAGCCACTTCTAATCTCTAAGCTCACACGATCAATAGCTGCAAAACTGCCGTAATGCTTGGATATGTTCTCAATAACGATATTCACTACTACAGTCTCCTAAACATAAATTACGCTTTATCGATAAGATTACAGGACTTTCCCATATTTACGGATAGACTTGAAAAAAATTAATTTTTGCCGCAAATGTTGATTAAAAGTCCAATACAAACTCATTTTTGAAGCTGTACCATGGCATTAGATATGATGAGTTTGCTTTTGAGCTAAATCTATTGAGATGCAAGAGCGGGTTTTATTAGGAGGGCTAATTCAACGAACGTGACTATGAGGTGTTTGCTGCACACTAAGCTAAGCTGATGTGCATTGATTCCTCTTCTGTCGCTTTGGGAAAATTCGACGTATTTACCTTGCTCTATATCAATTTGCTTTAAGTCTGCTACAGATGAAGGGCAGGGGAAGCAGGAGGAGCATGGGGAGTAGGAGGAGTGATTTATATCAGATATTAGGACTTACGCACAGACACCACATCTGTAGGACACGGCAATGCCGTGTCCCTACGAATGGTGATTTAGAGGTAAATTTGCGTAAGTCCTGAGATATTTAGCAAATTGATATTAGCCTACGGAAAATCAAGCTTTCACCCCAGTTTCATAGAAGAGGATAAATTGGATATTCTCCGTTGCCTATTCCCGTTCCCTGCTCCCTTTGAGGAATTTAGGTATCTCGATCTAAATGCTGAACAGCTTACCCCAACAGCTACTGCTCTGGCATATCCGGCTCAACACCCAACTCCTTTAATCTAGCCCGCAACTCCTCCACCTGCTGTTGCGCCAATTCCCTTTGTCTTCGTTCTGCTTCAGCCTGTTGCTGTGCCATTTCAGCCCTCTCCTCTGGTGTTGGCACTAGTTGATTCTCTGGAGTGAAAAACCGTAGCTGTGAGGAGTGAACCCCCAAGAACAAGTCTAACTGCTGACTCCATAACCACCCTTGGGCATTCGGTTCTAGGGGTTGGTACTGACCTCCCATCAGGTGGAATCCTTGAAATTCCAGTGTCTCTGGGTGAAACCAAAAATATTCCGGCGTGCGAAACGTATCCTGGTAGAGGGTTTTCTTGAATCCTTTGTCAACTTTGGCAGTGCTATTGGAAAGCAATTCAATAATTACATTAGGATACTTCCCCTGTTCTGCCCACAGCATCCAGCTTCTACGGGGTCGATTTTCAACTCCCAGCACCACAAAAAAATCTGGCCCTCTAAAGTCTCGTGTAGTGATGTGTTCTTCGCTGAAGTAAATGGTGAGATTACCCGTGGCGTAGAAGTCGGTACGTTCTCGCCACCACCACTTCAGGCAAGCGAGTAAAAGCTCTATTTGATCTCGATGGAGGTCACTTTCCAAAGGGGGTTCATCACTCCACAAATCGCAAGGTGGAATAATAATATCCTCTGATTGGGCTAATGCTGCCGATTCATTGATAGAGTCTGAATTCGTGGCAAGCGCCATAGGGGTTGGCAGCAAGCGGCTTCTTCTAGTTTAAGTGCGCTCGCCCTGTTGGTGAAAAAAGGTAAAGTGCGATCGCAGACAAGACTTATTGTTAGCTTTTGCGATCGCATTCACACTCCTCATCTTTTGAAGATACACCAGGATATTTCATCAGTCCGCATGGCAAACACTTCATCATGTCACAAAAAAAGATGCTTTACGGGTCTCTAAAGCATCCTCTGATCGCCACTTGCGATCGCCTATCGATCAAAAAGTAAAGAGCGATCACATCCACACAAAGAGTGCGATAGCGCCAGCGCTGCTGCAAGCAGATCGCATTCGCTCTAGATTTGAGCCTGTTGTTTGTCATTCATCCCATGAGGAGAAATCCAACATACATTGGCTTGATTGCAGCTTAGGTGTTGAGTTGAAACATGAAACTCAACCTGAGAGGCAGGCAGTCTAAACAATAGCATTCACAAGCTGTGCTTCTGTCCAAGTCACCCCATTACTAAACTGAATACTCTCAACCCCATAGTTAGCTGTGGAGCTAAACACCTGGCTTTCGAGAATCACCGAATCAGCAATCCCCCCAAAGGAAATTTTCAAATCAGAACTGCTGCCCAGGCGAGTGACAATGGCATTGGTTGAAGTCAAACCCGTACCAGAAAAGATGAGTTTATCCACACTGGTATCATTGCTGTTATCGTCGAGGGTATCTTGCCCATCTCCCAGATTGAACAGATAAGTGTCTCCTCCGGCTCCGCCGTTGAGATAGTCAGTGCCAACACCCCCCACAATTGTGTTGCTAGCACTAGTGCCTGTCAAAGTATCATTGGTAGCTGCACCGAGTGTCAGATAAGCATTCCAAAGCTGTGCTTCACTCCAAGTCACCCCATTACTAAACTGAATGCTCTCAACCCCATAGTTAGCTGTGGAGCTAAACACCTGGCTTTCGAGAA
>JAIUYC010000710.1 GCA_020216575.1 Coleofasciculus sp. S288
TATGAACTGATCAATGAATCGGAGTATCCTGGTAGTACGGCATTGCAGCAAAATCCTTTGGAAGGCGATCGAGCGGTAATTGAAAAGCTGAGTCGTGCCGAACGGGATGCTTTGATCGGTGTCTTGGTTAGCATCTTTAGTCCTAACCTCAATCAAACACCAGCACCTGCTCCCAGTCCATCACCATCACCAACTCCCAATCCTAGACCAACACCTCGGTTTCCTCAACCGGGAGACGCTGAGTTGCTGTTGCGGTAAGTATGGAACGTGTGGTCAAAAACGGGGTAGGTTGGCGTCTGGGTTGGAATCCCGACGCCACTGGCTATCAAGGGTTAGTCGGTGGTGAAGATTGGGCAATTGAGCTAACTGAAGCAGAGTTAGATGATTTTTGTCGGCTGCTAGGGCAACTCGCTCAGACGATGAGCCAGATGGCACATGAGTTGATGGATGAGGAGAAAATTTCCTGTGAAGCGGAAAGTGATTTGCTCTGGATGGAAGTGGAAGGCTATCCTGATGCTTACACGCTGCGTTTTCTCGTGAACACTGGACGCCGCTGCGAGGGAAGTTGGGTTGCCTCAGCCGTTCCAGGCTTACTTCAAGCGGCTCAGATGCTGAAAGTATTTTAAAGTGTTGTCTTAATTACAAATCTTGTGTTAATCTAGTATAGGTTCACCGGGGCGTAGCGCAGCTTGGTAGCGCACCACTTTGGGGTAGTGGGGGTCGTGGGTTCAAATCCCGCCGCTCCGATTGATCAGAAAATAGCCACATAAGTGTTCGTAAAGGGCTTAAGCCTAATACTTCCAGAAAAGATGTTTCGGGGTATTAGGCTTTTGGCCGTCACAAAGATCGCGAATGGGAAAAAAACTTGACTTTTGGTGCCTCATGACTTAATGTATGTGTTGCTCTGCACAGGTTGCAACAGATGCGAGTCGATTGACCTCCGAGAAATTTCGGATATTAGCCAAGTGCTGGGACGGGAATTTCCTAGTTTATACGGATTAATTCAGTTGTCCTGGCTTGTACCCTAGTAAGTGGAAGACAACAAGAGCTCCCAAATCTAGTAGTGGCTCTCGTTGCGATCGCTTTCTGTCGCTAACGGAGTATTGTTATGGAACGCAGTATTACTCTCCCGGTCTTTATCGAGCTCAGTTTGTCACTCTTAGGCTTTTTGTTACTCGTCAGCGTCTTTTTCCGCTACGGAAATACTGAAAGGCATACAGCCGTGATTGACAGTAGTAGAGTGAATTCTATTGAGGTTTTGCAGTTAACTTAAGCTTAGCTTGGCGGTTTTAACCGCAGCTATACAAACAAAACCCGCCTGCGCGAGTTACAAAACCAATGATTTATTGGTGAGTCCGTGCAAGGCGGGCTTTGTTTATCAAGGCTTAAAGTGAGGCTGATGGACAATGTGTACCCTATAGCTTACAAACAATTCTTAAAATTAAAGATATGTTAACTATGCAATCTCTGAATGGACTGGCAAGAAATAGCAGGTAGCTGGGTTTTAATTCCTACCCGTCCCAAGGGTATTATCCATTTCCTGGGTGGAGCTTTCGTAGGGACAGCACCTCAGGCAACGTATCGATGGTTACTTGAACAATTAGGGCGTCAGGGGTATGCGGTAATCTCAACGCCATTTTTGAATACGTTCGATCATGGTGCGATCGCACGGGATGTTCTCAACCGCTTCGAGACTACTCTTGAGCGCTTAAAGGCAAAAACTGTTCTAAGCAAACGCCATTTGCCCATATACGGAATCGGACACAGTATGGGTTGCAAAATCCATCTGCTGATTGGAAGTCTCTTTGCAGTTGAACGCGCTGGTAATATCTTGATTTCCTTCAACAACTATCCAGCAAACCGTGCTATCCCCTTTCTCGATCAGTTCGCCCCTAATCCAGCCTTCAACATCGAGTTTACGCCATCACCGCTAGAAACCAACGAGCTAATCGCCAAGCGCTATGAAATCCGCCGCAATTTACTGATTAAATTCACAGACGATACCATTGACCAAACTGCAAGCTTATCCCAAGTTTTGCAACAACGCTTCCCAAATATGGTTACGGTTCAGACGCTGCAAGGCAATCATTTAACGCCGTTGGGTCAAGATATCAATTGGCGATCGGGTCAAGTGTTTACTCCTTTTGACGCAATTGGTCAGTGGATCAAACAAGAAGTGTATCGCGACTTAAATCAGCTCAAACGAGAAGTTATTAGATGGCTAGACCCTTTTACGCCTGTCTAGTAGCCCTTTTTGGCTATCTCAAGCTTTCAATCTCTGATAGGAATTAGTTTACCTGGCAAGCTTGAAAGTCAGTCTTAATAGTCAACATCCCCACCCACAAGGTTAAAAGGAGTTGGCCGTTGATTCTCGTTCTCAGGTAGTCATGACACAAAGAATTAGGCCTTTCGCTTAAACTTTGGCGGAAATATGGCAGCGTCTTTCTCAGACGTTAAATAGGTTCTACCGCAAGGGACGTAAACTAATAGCAGAGGTTTTACAGCAATGAAAAAGACTTTAGAGTATCTCCTAGCCAAAAAACAGAGCCATCAAAAAATAGTAGCACTGACCTGTTATGACTACCCTACAGCCGTGCTAGAAGAGCAAGCTGGAGTCGATGTGATTTTTGTGGGTGATAGCGTTGGAACCAATGTCTTAGGCTACGAAAGTGAAACAGAAGTGACGATGGACGATATTGCTCACCATCTCAAGGCTGTGCGACGAGGAGCAAGTCAGTGTTACATTTTGGCAGATTTGCCCTATGCTTCCTATGAAACTCCCGAACAGGCACTTAGTAACGCGCAGCGATTGGTTTCCTGTGGAGCTGATATCATCAAATTTGAAGGGGCGCGAGCAGACATCGTCACTCACTTGGTTGAGCATGGCATAGATGTATGCGCTCATTTGGGGTTGCAACCCCAAACTCAACAGCAAAAAGCGTTTCAAGGTAAAAGCTTTACTCAAGCCAAAGACATTCTTCAAGATGCATTGACTCTGGAAAACGCCGGTATCAAGGTGCTGCTGCTCGAGTTGGTTCCAGAGGAACTGGGAAAACTCATTACCGAGAGCGTGAAAGTCCCCACGATTGGAATTGGTGCAGGTCGATTCACAGATGGTCAGGTTCTCATCGTTAATGATATTTTAGGAATTACGCCTCGGAAATTGAAATTGGCAAAGCGGTATTTAGACTATCAAACGTCCACACTTCAAGCGATCGCTCAGTACAAGGAAGAGGTCGAGCAGCAGTCGTTTCCTGCTGAAGAAAATGTCCGCCATATGGTAGAAGACGAGCTACAACAGCTTATCGACTGGACTCAAAGCAATTATTTCAGCAGGGATTGATAAGTTAGGCATTTGGTCAAACAGAGCAATCACCGCTCTGGCTTAGAAACTTTTGATTCACAGATTTTTAATAGACCGAAAATGAGAGCGATCGCTTGTTGAACACGCTTGGACTGCGGCACAAAAAATAAGGGAAGAGAACTAGTGTCTCTTCCCTTTTGGTTTTTCTTTTTCTGGTTATCTTTCGGTTTTTCTGCTTCTTGACTCTCTTTGAGCTTCTTACGCAGCATCTGAGTTTGTTTCTTCAGCTGTCGTTGCCGAGCAGAACCCCCTTTACCTTTGTCGTTTCTTCCCTGGCGGCGAGGAGATTCCCACCGCTTGAGTCGTTGTGCCATGAGCGCTGCCTCTCTCAATTACAGTGGGCGGGGAGAGACTCGAACTCTCACGACCGTAAGGTCGCCACATTTTGAGTGTGGTGCGTCTACCAATTCCGCCATCCGCCC
>JAIUYC010000711.1 GCA_020216575.1 Coleofasciculus sp. S288
TCCCGCACTCAGCGATTGATTGTCGTTACTTCAGACCGCGCCCAGCAGCTGACGGTTGTGGGGTATGGGGCAGAATGGATGTCGTCCCTACAATTGGCTAATGATATCGAGTTCACAGCACGTCGAGTACGAAGCAAACACCGACCGCAGAAACAATCTCGCGGTCGTTTTTTATTCAATTCCCTTGATGCACAAGCTCAACAGCGTCTAGCTCAATTGCGCAAGGGTATCAAATGAGTTATTTCTTAAAGAAGGTTAACTTAACGGTTCTATTTTCAGCCGGGAGTTGACAAACCCTTTAAAATCCGATAAATTTATAAAAGTGCGAACCGATAAGCCCCCATCGTCTAGAGGCCTAGGACACCTCCCTTTCACGGAGGCGACAGGGATTCGAATTCCCTTGGGGGTATTAAATTAAACAAACCAAGTAGGCATGAGGCAAGAGACAAACTATTAGCCTCATGTTGTTTGACTATAGCGTTTCAAGGGAGGCGTGAGGTACACCCTAATTGCATTCACTATGCCCTATGCCCTAAAACTAGCAACTCTGTGCCTTATTAGATTGAGAACCGCTATACAAAAATTTTATAGGCAAACACAATCTCTATTTTTCTGCAAGTTGGTCGAGTTTTTCCCTAATGGCTAAATCGATTAAAGATCGCAGCAAAATTAGGAACCAAAGCGCTGACACAACAAATGCAGCGATCGCCCAATTACTGTAAGCCCCCAACAGCAGCACTGTACCGGATAGGAAGGTAAAACCTGTTAAACAGGCATAAATTAAGCTTTTGAGGGCTAGGTTAATTCGTTTAAGGGCGCGATCGCTATCGAGGGAACGAACCCGCAGTTCCAGTTCACCCTGCTCAATTCGTTCTTCTAAGCGTTGAATTAAAAGTTCTGTGGCGCTAGGCTGGCGCAATTTATTTTGAATAAAATCCCTCGCCTGCCGTGCGAGTTCTCCAACTACGTTCCCTCGTACCCTAGAGGCAGCGATGCTTTTTACAAAAGGTTGAACCGCTGCCATCAAGTTGTATTGCGGATCGAGAGCGCGAGCAATCCCATCAAGCGTTGTTAATGACTTTAAAACAAACGTCATCTGTGCCGGTAAGCGAAAGGGCTGCTGCTCGAACATCAAGTAAATTTCGTTACTCAGTTGCTCAAATGCCTGGAGATCGATTGGCTTTTCCGTAAACTTATCTAGAATAAAGGCTACTAAGCGTTTTATCGGTCTCATATTCGGAACTGGTTCAATTAATCCCATGTAAGTCAGGGTATTAACCACCTCATCTGTATCCTTTCTCAAGACGGCAAAAAATGTCTTGATCATCTGGTCTTTGGCAATAGACTTTACCTCTGCCATCGTCCCGAAATCATAGAAAATCAGGCTACCATCCTGGCTAACTGCCATATTCCCTGGATGGGGGTCAGACTGAAAAAAGCCGTCTTGTAGCAACTGTTTGAGGTAGCAACAAATCCCCAGTTGAATAATTTCCTTCGGATTTATCCCGCAAGCTTCTATCGTCAAACGGTCATCAATTTTGATTCCCGGTAAATATTCCAGTGTCAGTACCTTTTTAGTCGTGTACCGCCAATAAACGACTGGCACTAAGATGCGAGGATGGTCGAGGAAATTCTGACGAAAATGATCAGCATTTTTCCCTTCGTGGACGTAGTCAATTTCTTGATAGAGGAGGTTGAAAAACTCGTGGTAAATTGCCTCTAGGTCGTATTTTCGCAGTCCTGGCAAATACTGATTGCCAAAGCGCACCAGTTGGTGCAGAACTTCAAAATCTAAGTTAAACAGCTTTTCTAAACCTGGACGCTGCACTTTGACAACAACATCTTCCCCCGTGTGTAGCCGTGCTTTGTGAACTTGCCCCAAACTGGCAGAGGCTAAAGGAAAACGGTCGAAATCCCGGTATAAGGCATGAATCGAGTTGCCCAGTTCGGATTCGATAACCGCGATCGCTTCCTCTGCATTGAAGGCCGGAACTCGATCCTGCAATTCCCCCAACGCTTCCACGTACTCTAAGGGGAGCAGATCGGCACGAGTGGACAAGGATTGTCCTATCTTGATAAACGTTGGTCCCAAATCGAGCAGCGTTCTAACTAACCACTGCGCCCGCCGATTCCTCTGCTTAGGGGAGTTGTTGGCCGTTATTTTATCCCACCACAAATAAAATATTAGTTTTGCTGCCGCACCAAAAATGTCAAGCTGGCGCGACAGTGGGGAATATTTAGTTCGTTGCCAACGGAGTGGCTTGGGCGTAGCAGTTGTGAGCATAGCATGCTACGACAATGCGATCGGTTTGTTCAAGGAATCAACTCCTGATTAAGACTTTGTTGCTGCTGGAGAAACTGGGGTAGGGTGAGAGTAAACGAGATCAGAGAACTCGAAGAATTTTCACAAGGACAGCTTTCGACATCAATTGTGCCATTGAGATGCTGCACTAAACACTTGACTAAGGCTAAACCCAAACCCGTGCCTTGAACAGCCTTTTTGGTAACACCTTGACCCCGACGAAACTTATCAAAAATATGATGAAGGTCCATTGGTGAGATACCAGGACCCTGATTGCTTAACCTAATAACGACCTGATTAACCGATCTTTGAACTTGAGGAGTAACTTGTAGATGAACTGTAGTGTCTGGGTCGGAATACTTGCCAGCATTGGTCAAGAGTTCCAGCAAGATACGGTGCAAGCTATCCGGATCGGTGTTGAACATCAGCCGCTCCGGACAGTCTACCCTCAAGGTTAACCTTTTATCAGCCCATTTTTCCTCAAACGACTGAGCCAACTCCTTGATGAGCGACATCAAGGAGATTTTGTGGGGCTGGATGTAAGCCTGATTGGATTCCAGCCGCTGTAGGCTCAGTAGGTCGTTGATCAGGTCAATTTCTTGATTACACTGCTGCTCGAGGATTTCCAGGTACTTTTCACGACGCTCTACAGGAAGATTTGCTTGACGCAACATGCGAATCGCCAGACACATTGTGGTTAGAGGCGTTCGCAACTCGTGGCTCATGCTGCTCAAAAATTCTTCCTTGAGCTGATTTAGTTGCTGCAACTGGTCAATCTGCTGGCGCGTTTTTTCGTATAACTTGGCTTGAACTTGTAAACTTCGTTGGAGCTGGGCAGTGCGCTCCTCGACGAGAGATTGCACTTGTTGTAGGCTTTGATTTTGGAGCAGGGTGGCACTCACTTGGGTACTTACCCACATCACCAACTGTAATTCATCGTTGTGCCAAGAGCGAAGCTGAGGAGGTTGAAAGACGAGGAATCCCAGGATGGTGGCTGAAGATGAATCGGTATGGGGTCCGACAAGGGGAACCATTATTCCGGCAGATCTCATTTCTCGCTCGAAGAGTGGGAGTCTCTCGCTTGGCTGGTTCCGGGGGGAAGTATCTCGTTCCTCAGCAATAACAAGTGGCTCTGGAGCGTGTTTAAGCGCCTGTTGGCACAAGGAAGACTCGGCGAGTGAGAAGGAATGATTTAGCAATCTATTGGCTCTTCCTGCGCCTTGTACAGCTTGACCCTGAGCTTGTGCTATCCACTCACAAACTACCCTTACCTCAGTGTTCGGCAGGTGCTTTAACGGTTGGCTGTTAAATATAGATTCGGTGTTGTTTAACAGGAGGAGCAAACCGCGATTAACCTGAAGCGATCGGGCGGTGTTAGCGATCGCCATTTGAAGAATCTCATCGAGACTGAGATCGCTGCGAATTGCTGAACTGAGTTGATTGAGCAGCGTCTGATACCGAGAGGCAGCAAGCACCTGTCGCT
>JAIUYC010000712.1 GCA_020216575.1 Coleofasciculus sp. S288
AAAACAACTCGAAGCCCAGTTTCTGAGAGCTCAGCGTATGGAAAGCCTCGGTACGCTGGCAGGTGGTATTGCCCACGACCTCAATAATGTGCTGACCCCCATCATGATGACGGTTCAACTTCTGGAGTACAAACTCCAAGATGAACAGAGTCAGGAGTGGCTGTCAATTCTGGAAACAAACGTTAGACGTGCAGCAGATTTGGTCAAACAAGTGCTGTCGTTTTCACGCGGACTTGAAGGCAAGCGCACGACTCTAGAGGTGGGACAGTTAATCTCAGAAATTGAGCGGATTGCTAAACAAACCTTTTCTAGAGCGATTGAGATTCGCACCGATATTCCAGCGCAAAACTTGTGGACGATTTCTGGTGATGCGACTCAGCTGCACCAAGTGCTGATGAATTTGTGCGTGAATGCTCGCGATGCCATGCCAGAAGGAGGTACTTTGCAGATTTCTGCCAGAAATCTCTGGATTGATGAAAATTATGTCCGCATGAATATCGACGCGAAGGTTGGACCCTACATCGTGATTACCGTCTCCGATACGGGGATGGGAATCAACAGAGAAATCGTTGATAGAATTTTTGAGCCATTTTTCACCACTAAAGAGGTGGGCAAAGGCACGGGGCTGGGTCTGTCAACGGCGATTGGTATTGTCAAAAGCCATGGCGGTTTTGTAAAAGTTGACAGCGAAGTGAGGAAAGGAACACAGTTTAAGGTGTTCTTACCTGTAAAGCACACCCGAGAGACGGGTTGTACTCCAGCCGAGTATCATGAATTACCGGTAGGGCATGGCGAATTAATTCTCGTGGTGGATGACGAAGATTCAATTCGCGAGATTACCAAAACTTCCCTGGAAACCCATGGGTACAGGACTCTAATGGCGGGTGATGGGATTGAGGCGATCGCATTATATAGCCAGCATAAGAAAGAAATTAGTGTGGTGTTGATTGATATGATGATGCCTTCTATGGATGGCCCAACGACGATTCGGGTGTTACAAAAGATTAACCCGCAGGTCAAGATTATTGGGGTTAGTGGGTTGGTGTCTAACCACAAAATGATTGAACTTGTCGATCATAGTGTCAAAACCTTTTTGCCAAAACCGTATACGTCCAATGAATTGTTGACCAACTTACAGGTTGTACTTAGTGGGACTTAAACGAAAATAAAGAGCTAGTAAAGGTATAATCCAGGTATGGAAGTTAATTCACGTTAATGTTTGAGCCATGAAACAGACAACTCCCGCCGCCATGCCTCCTTGCTTTGATAGATAGGTAAACACGAGAGATGATATCTTTACCATACTCAAGAAGATACTCCCGGTAAAATGGGCAGCGATCGCTTAGCACGGGTTGTTGCTGGTTTGGAACATGTCATTGCCGACTTGCCAGGACTGGTCAGGACTTAGTTAATCCCTTAAGGCAATGTTTATTCTACGCTGGCGGAGACACCGGATACCTCAGGACTTACGCACAGATCCTACATCTGGTAGGGGCACGATACCAAAGGGGAGCATCCCGTTTTTGCAAATATATTCCAGTAGGGGCGAACAGCCGTCATCGGTGTCAACTTAAGCCCTGGCGAATGGAATGATGCTATTGGTCAATTAACAAGGGGTCAGACCCCTCACTCTGTTCGTAGTAGGCGCTTGAGCGCCTGGAAGCAGCGAAGTACTCACGACAGACCCGATTCGCCTTGAAGCACTAAAATGCTTACTACGAGCCGTTTTTGACCATCTGAGGGGTGATACCCCCTGCTCCCTTCGCCAACAGCTTCATGGAATTCGCAGCTACAAAAACGTAGGCAAAGCCTTCCCGAAGGGTAGTCCGCCTTACGCGGACTAAAGAGAAATCGTTGGTTTTGTAACCCGCGCAGGCGGGTTTTGTTTTTGTAGCTGCGGTTTTAACCGCCAAGCTAACCTTAAGTTGACACCAATGAACGGCCGGAAAGCCCCTACACCGAATTCTGGTAGCAGCTCAAGCCTTCTCATAGATACTATTAAGGCATTTTTATTGTTTTTTGAAGTCCAACATAGATAACATTGACCAAGGGGGTAGTTAAAATCAATTCTTCTAGTATGTTCCTGGTTATTAAATCCCACTGCGTAAATTGAGTTTTCCTTAATTCAACTCCTGCTTTTGCCATATCGACAGAGACTTCGCCTATAATATATTTTCCTATATAAAAATCCACATCAAAAAATTGATTTTTATTGATATAATCAATATCTATAGTTGCTGAATTTGCTGATTTAGTTAGTCTAAGAGAATTTCGATAAACTCCTAATTTACCAGCAAATTCACCTCCATAAACATTGACGTTATTACCAAAATTAAATTGGATACTCAGATTAGTAATTTCTGTATTCCCTTTGTTCCCTATCCTGATTTTTACTACGCTTATGCTAGTCTCCTCTTGATTATCTATAAAAATCTTTATAGGAACATTAAAGCCGCTAAAGGCTTCTGGAGTTATAATATCTAACTCTCCAACAACTGCCCAGGCAATTATTTTTCTTTGTTGAAAATATTTTTGAACAAAGGTAGCAGAAATAGTGCCTAAAATGAAACTTACAAACCAGCCAATTACATTAACCCAATCCGACGAACTCATTTTCCTTCTTTACTTTATTTTTTTATTTGAATTCAGCAAAGATTCAGAAATGGAAATTCCCCAACCTATTCCAGTTTATGTGATGCCCCCACCCAGTTTTAACCCAGGCAGGGGTATACTAGCCACCTTAGTGCATCAATTCCAGAGACACCTTAATGCACTAACTCGATCGCTCTTTTTGTTAGCGCCTCAGCCGTCAATCCATTAAATGCCATCAACTCCCCAGCACTCGCTGTAGTTTCTCCGCGCTTCCAGGCAAACGTATCTCGCTTGCAATTACTCCGCAGCATAATGGGTTCCAGCATGGCAGAAGCACCACCCGTTACCCCAATCAGTGCATCGCCGTGGAACAGTTGAGCAAATCCAGCATCATCCAAGAAGCCGCCATCGGGTTCAGAACAGGTATCCCAAGCAACATCATGAGAACGGTACAGCCGTCGGGGGTTAATTACCGAGACAATCCGCACACCCAACCCTTCTGTTTCCAGGTAAGCAGCCGCTTCAAACACCGGAATCAGCGTCATATCACCAATGACGGCAAACACAACCGTCTTGTCCCCTGGAACTTCTTGCAGCAACACCGCACCATTGTGCAAGCCTTCACGAGTTTGTTCAAACGTGGTGCGAATGGGTAAGGGCGATTTGCTGGCAGTAATCACAATCCCCTTATTCTTCGTTGTCAGCGCCCAGTCATAGCAAACTTGGATGCTGTTGGCATCGGGGGGGAATAGGGGGAAGACATTGCCATTGCGCATCATGGCAGCGAAATACGCTTCAACTTCCGGACGCTGGTGAGTCCAACCGTTACGCCCTTGCTCTAATGCTCCAGCAGTGTATAGGGTAACAGTAGAAGGTGTGGAACGACGCAATTCTGCCATCGCTTGCGTCACCGTCTGCAAAATCGGTAAACCGTTGATGGCAAAAGATTCGTAGGAACACCAGAGAGTACGCCCTCCCATCAAAGCTAAGCCAACCGCTAACCCCGCACAGGCATCTTCACTCAGCGGTTCGTAAACTTGACCTTTGGGCGTTTGGTTGTAAAGGTTGTCGGGTGTGGGGTGGATAATCTTGAGAGCTTGGTTAATGTTGCCAATACCAGAGGCTTCATTGCCGTCTGCGTTAGTAACAAGGAAATTGCGATCGCTCTCTCCCACCTTAGCAACCAACTGCCC
>JAIUYC010000713.1 GCA_020216575.1 Coleofasciculus sp. S288
ATTAATTTTCAGTGACTCAAACTAACTTAGATTTTCTCGCTCAAACCGACCCAGCTGTAGCGGAGTGTCTCCGCCAAGAACTCCAGCGCCAGCGCGATCATCTGGAACTGATTGCTAGTGAAAACTTCACCTCACCTGCCGTACTCGCAGCTCAAGGCTCCACGCTGACGAATAAGTATGCCGAAGGATTGCCAGGGAAGCGCTACTACGGCGGCTGTGAGTTCATTGATAAAGTTGAACAATTGGCAATTGACCGTGCCAAGAAGCTATTTGGAGCCACTCATGCCAACGTACAACCCCATTCCGGCGCTCAGGCTAACTTTGCAGTGTTTTTGGCACTGTTAGAACCTGGTGACAAGTTTATGGGAATGGATTTGTCCCACGGGGGACACCTAACCCACGGCTCCCCAGTCAACGTGTCGGGGAAGTGGTTCAAGGTGTGTCACTACGGCGTCAATTCTCAAACCGAGCAGCTAGACTACGATATGATTCGGGACATCGCCCTCAAAGAGCGTCCTAAGCTGATCGTTTGTGGCTATTCCGCCTATCCGCGTGTGATTGATTTTGAAAAATTTAGAAGTATCGCGGATGAAGTTGGAGCTTACCTGCTGGCAGATATTGCCCACATTGCTGGTTTAGTTGTCACAGGTCATCACCCCAACCCAATTCCCTACTGTGATGTTGTCACGACGACGACCCACAAAACACTGCGCGGACCAAGAGGCGGATTGATTTTGACCCGCGATCCAGAATTGGGCAAAAAGTTGGATAAAGCGGTGTTTCCTGGCACTCAAGGCGGTCCTCTAGAACATGTGATTGCGGCGAAGGCAGTGGCATTTGGCGAAGCACTGCAACCGTCATTCAAAGACTATTCTGCTCAAGTGATCGAAAATGCCAAGGCTCTGTCCGCTGGATTGCAAAAGCGGGACTTCAAACTGGTTTCTGACGGCACTGATAACCATCTGATGCTCGTGGATTTGCGTTGTATTAGCATGACTGGCAAACGGGCTGACGCGCTAGTGAGTGGGGTCAACATCACTGCCAATAAGAATACCGTTCCTTTCGATCCAGAATCGCCCTTTGTTACCAGCGGTCTGCGTTTGGGTTCACCGGCAATGACCACACGGGGATTGGGAACTGCGGAATTCACAGAGATTGCTAACATTATTGCCGATCGCTTGCTCAATCCAGAAGACGAAACCGTGGCGGCAGAGTGTCGGCGTCGGGTTGCCGAATTGTGCGATCGCTTCCCCTTGTATCCTCATCTCAAGATTCCCGTCCCAACTTTGGCATAAGGTTTTAGGTGATAGGTATCCGGGATTAGGCGTTTGGGAAACCCCTAAAACCTAGAACTTATCACCTAAAACTGGGAAAATCAGATGAGTGCAGAAATTATTTGTGTTGGAACAGAGTTACTTCTGGGCGATATTCTTAACACCAATGCCCAATTCCTAGCGCTTGAACTCGCCAATTTGGGCATTCCTCACTACTATCAAACTGTAGTAGGAGATAATCTTGATCGCTTGAAGCAAGTCTTGGCTATTGCCAGCGATCGCTCTCAAATCCTGATCTTCACGGGTGGCTTGGGTCCAACGCCCGATGACCTCACCACTGAAACGATCGCAAACTTTTTTGGTGTTCCCCTGATTGAGCGGCAAGATGTCCTAGAAGACATTGCCCGGAAATTTGCCGAACGGGGACGCGAGATGACACCCAATAATCACAAGCAAGCGCTAATTCCCAAAGGGGCTGAAGTTTTACCCAACTCAAGCGGAACAGCTCCCGGTATCATCTGGCAACCCCGTCCCGGTTTAATCCTCCTCACCTTTCCGGGTGTCCCCAGCGAAATGCAGCAGATGTGGCGCGAAACTGCTGTTCCTTACCTTAAAAGTCAGGGTTGGGGGAAAGAAATCATTTACAGCCGCACGCTTAGGTTCTGGGGAATTGGGGAGTCAGCGTTGGCGGCAAAAGTGACACCTTTTTTCAACCTATCTAACCCTACCGTCGCGCCCTACGCGAGTCAGGGCGAGGTCAGATTGCGAGTGTCCGCCCGTGCCTGTTCAGAATCAGCGGCAAAGGAGTTGATCGAACCCGTGGCACAACAACTGCAACAAATTGCAGGACTGGATTACTTTGGGTCTGACAGCGATACTCTCGCGTCTGTGGTGGGTCAGCTATTGACTGATGCCGATGAAACCCTTAGCGTTGCAGAATCCTGCACGGGTGGCTATCTGGGTAGTTTAGTAACAAGTATTCCTGGTAGTTCCAATTACTTTTTAGGCGGCGTAATTTCCTATGACAACTCAGTGAAAGCATCTCTCCTGGGTGTCAATCAGTCAGATTTATACACAATGGGGGCTGTGAGCAAATTGGTAGCCATGCAAATGGCATCAGGTGTGCGATCGCTCCTTTCCACCCACTGGGGACTCAGTATTACGGGTATTGCCGGACCGGGAGGAGGTACAGCTACTAAGCCGGTAGGGCTGGTTTATATCGGTCTGGCAAAACCTGATGGCATTGTGGAATGCTGCAAGTATCAGCTCGGTCAAAATCGCAGTCGGTCTTCAATTCAGCATGCCAGCGCCTGCAATGCCTTGGACTTACTGCGGCGCAGATTACTGACCAAACATGAGCAGGGGTTATAGCTCCTTAGATAGAGATGCTCGATGAGCTAACTTATGACTTAGGATAGATGAAGGAGATAACTTAGACCAAGTTCTATGCTCTCCCCTTCTTTGGTAAGATGGAAAAGCTTTTGATTAGTGTGCTAGGCTTGAATCAATAAGAAATACAACACTCGGGTCTTTTTTTCTCAGACGCTGTCTGTGATAAAAAAAACCGCAAGAGGAAAGCCAAAGCGCCCTACCTTTACAAACAAGTGATTTGAGGAGGTTTTTGCGCTTTTCCTGCTGTTAAAAGTGTTAAAAAAGGATACAGCTTGTCTTACAGGAGCTTTCTGTTTAATGGATTTTATAGATAAGGTCTTGGAAAAACTGAAGGAATGGGCCCGCAAGCTTATTGAAACACTCCTAAGCCCAGAAGCCCAGCCAGAACCCGAACCAATTCCCATTCCTGTGAATGAGCCAAGGCGTCGTCGATAGCCAACTCTAGTGCCTAATGACATTCAGAACCCTCTAAGCATACTGGTTCTGCACGGTCCAAATTTAAATCTTTTGGGACGCCGAGAGCCAGGAATTTATGGATCTGTGACTTTGGATGAAATTAACCGCCTGTTAGAGGAGGAAGGTCGGAAGCGACAGGCGAACGTTTCTCCAATACAGTCCAACCATGAGGGCATTTTAGTCGATGCGATTCACAGTGCTCTCGGTCGTCACCAGGGAATTTTAATTAATGCTGGTGCATATACCCACACAAGTGTGGCTCTGCGAGATGCCTTAGCATCAGTCGCTCTGCCTGTAGTAGAAGTTCATCTCAGTAACATTTATCAACGCGAAGCATTTCGGCATCACTCGTTCATCGCACCAGTTGCTATAGGGCAGATTAGTGGCTTTGGTGCTGAAAGCTATCGGCTTGGGCTACAAGCTCTCGTTCATCATCTCAGAAAATCTAGCGACGGTTCATAGTTCATCGGATCAAGCTATGAACTATACACCATGAAGATATTGTCCCGTCTTAAACGAGTAGCCGAGATGTGAATCGGCAGCGTCAGCCTTTTAACGAGTGTATCCAAGCCCCAAGTACATGATTTGTCGGGGTCAGATGAGCATGAGGCTTTCTCCATTTCGCTGCATACTTTATCAGAAAGCAAGCTTCAGCATAACA
>JAIUYC010000714.1 GCA_020216575.1 Coleofasciculus sp. S288
TTTATGACCCTGGTGTGGAAGCCAGAGGGGAATTGATTGGGATTTTGCAAGACGTGTCGCCTGATTTGAATCTCTCCTCTGATGCCTTCATCTTCGTTTAGCTAAATCGCCGGAAGCCCACATTGTATGCCTAGAGCGCCGATACAGAAATAGTTTTTCCCCTGGAAGGGCGAAGCATTTGGATAAAAGAACTAGGGGTTGAGCGATAAATTATCGCTCAAATGCTTCGCCCCTACAATTTGCATATTTTGCATATTTTGTCAAAAACTTCTACTTGATGGCTCCTTAGCTACCAGTGTGTGGAGAATGTCACGCACTAGCAAGGGTGGGAGAGGTTAGATAGCTACTCGTAATGTATGGTTCTAAGAAAAAAGATTCTTAGAACTTATCTCAACGATTTCTTCAAAACAGAAGTTATTAACCAGATGGGTCAAAGCATCAGCCAGATGGGGATGCGATTCAGGAATTTGCTCAATCAGATTAAGAACTAGCTTGGCATTCACCTTAGTTGCTGCCTGATGTAATTGTTCTACCCACTCCATCGGCATGGTAGCCAAATCTGACGGGGTGAGAGAGTGAGGCAGTGTTTGGGACGGGGGATGAAGTTGGGGAGTGAGGGCGTGAGAAACTAGATTGTTTCCCGTTTCCCCATCTTCCCACTGCCCAGACTTGGCTGCATACACGTAACGAACACCCAAGTGTTCAGCCATCTTGTCAAAGATTTCCTCGGCCCGAAAGGGCTTGCGTACAAAGTCATTGCAACCCATCGATAACGCAATCCGGCGATCCTCTTCAAACACACTGCCAGTGATGGCAATGATAATTGGAGCTTGGCTACCTGTGGTATTGCTTGCCGCTTTGATTTGTTGAGTTGCCTCGTACCCATTCATCACGGGCATGCGGATATCCATCCAGATTAGGTGGGGAGACCAAGTTTCCCAAAGGGTGAGAGCTTCAGAGCCATTGGTCGCTTCTCGGACTTCAAAGCCAACCGAGTTGAGCAACTCCATCAAGATCTGGCGATTTTCAGGTTTGTCTTCTACAACTAGAATTCGGTAATTGGGCTGTCCAGCTTCTAAACCCACAATCTGCTGAGTGCGTGCGGTGTTTTGCCAAAGTCCAGTTGCCACGGCACGAGCCTGAATGTTAAATCTAAAAACACTGCCGCTTCCCACCGTACTGCTAGCGGTAATTTCCCCTCCCATCAACTGGACAAATTTCTGGCTAATCGCTAAGCCGAGTCCGGTTCCCTCATGAGATTTCTCTCCTGTTGCTGTTTGGACAAACGGTTGAAATAAGCGATTGAGTTCGGCAGGAGCAATCCCAGGACCGGTGTCACAGACTTCAAAGTAGAGTGTCAGTGGTCTGTTGTCTGCCCCTCCCACCCCTTGGTGAGTAACGTCTGACTCCTGTATGGGCGGGCTGCTTGAAGTGATGGGTGGGAAAGCACCTACCTCGGTAAAATTAGCCCCTACCTCCCCTGACACAAGCAATCTAACACTCCCTTGAGTTGTAAACTTCACGGCGTTGCCTAATAAGTTGACTAAAACTTGCCGCAGTTTGCTTTCGTCAGTGCGGATATATTCAGGCAGGTTGCTTGCCTGTTCAACTGTCAGTTGCACTCCTTTCGACTGGGCTTTGAGAAGGAACATTTCTTGCAGCCACTCGAGTAAGTCATGCAGGTCGAAATCGGTTTC
This sequence comes from Coleofasciculus sp. S288, assembly GCA_020216575.1. GTDB lineage: Bacteria > Cyanobacteriota > Cyanobacteriia > Cyanobacteriales > Coleofasciculaceae > JAIUYC01. Next base: position 1,698 of record JAIUYC010000714.1, read on the forward strand.
GCTTAGGGTAATTCTACCTGCCTCAATCTTGGACATTTCTAGTACATCATTAATTAAGGTCAGCAGATGTTCGCCACTGCGGTTGATGCTGTCTAAGTAGTCCTGCTGTTGGGAATTGAGGGAGCCGTTACGCAGCATTAACTGAGTAAAACCGAGGATGACGTTGAGTGGGGTACGGAGTTCGTGGCTCATGTTTGCCAGGAACGCACTCTTGGCGCGATTGGCGGATTCGGCGGCTTCCACTGCCTGTTGCAGAGCGGCTTCCACCTGTTTGCGATCGCTAATGTCAGCAATGACGCCTTCGATGTAACCCTCGTCTGCATCTAAATGAGCGGAGAGCAGTCCCCAAAATAGAGTCCCATCATGCTTGCGAAATTGTGCTTCAAAGTTCTGAATTTCCCCATGAGTTCGCAGGATTTCGAGAACCTGTTCCCGTTGACTGAACTCGACGTAGAAATCAGGACTTACGCAAATTTCCTTTTGAACCGCCATTAGTAAGGGCGAAGGGCTATTCGCCCCTACTATATTTGGTATCCATGCGTAAGTCCTGAACTCATGGGAGCGTTCGAGCCTAATCACATCTGCGGCTTTTTCATAACCGAGCATGGCAATCAAGCATTGATTGGCTTCTAGGAGTAACCCATCCTCGGCTCGAATGCGGAAGATTCCTACTTGGGAATTCTCGAAAATGTTGCGAAACTTGCGTTCGCTGCGCCGCAATGCTAATTCTGTGCGTTTGCGATCCGTAATGTCGCGCACCATAACGAGTACTTCATTGTCTCGACTGGCTACAATCCGCACCTCTTCATCGTGAAGTTCTCCATCAATCGCAAGTTGCTGCTCGTAAATCTGAATTTCACCAGTCCGCAGGGCTTGCTGAATGTAGTGCATTCGCTCTTGCGCTCTATCCGGTGGCAGCGAATCGTATACGGTTGTACCTGCTGTCAGTTGCTCGGCGTTGAGCAATTTAAATTTTTTGCCACTGCTCATGATATCCAGATAGGTGCCGTCGCTTCTAACCCGTAGCAGTAAGTCGGGGATGGCACTAACCAGGGCGCGGTTCGTGGCTTCACTGTAGCGGAGGGCTGCCTCTGCCTGCTTGAGTTTGGTGATATTACGAGCGACCCAAAGAACCGTATTCTCTGATAGGGGAGAAACCGTGGCAGAAAACCACTGTTTCCGGTTCGCGATCATTAAGCTGTACTCAACTTCGAGACTTTGCTGTGTGTCTAATGCCTTCCGGATATGGTAATGGTGAAGTTTAGCTGTTTCCTCGGGTAGGAACTCATAGACGGTGCGGTTGACTTGCTCTTCGGTTGGTTTGAACAGCATGTCTGGGTTAGTGGAAACAAGCTTTAGACAGCGTCCTTGTCGGTCGTAGACTAGGATAATCTCAGTCATGGCAGCAAACAATCCCCGCAGTTCTGCTTCCGAGGTTTGCAAGGCTTCCTCCATTTGTTTGCGCAAGCGAAGCTCCTCGTAAACATTGCTAATGTCTGCAATGACGCCGTCAATACAACCGTCTTCGGGATTGAAACGAGCTGAAAATAAGACCCAGAACACCGAACCATCGTGTCGGCGAAATTGGGTTTCAAAGTTATGGATTTCTCCGTGAGTTCGTAAGAGTTCCAGTGCGCGTGTGCGATCGCTAAGATCGACATAGAAATCAATCGAGTGCTTCACTCTCCTCACGTCGGCTGCTGTTTCATAACCGAGCATGGCAATCAAGTGTTGATTGGCATCTACAATCAACCCATCTTCGGCTCGAACCCGGAAGATTCCAATTTGAGAGTTATCAAAGAGGTTGCGAAACTTTGCTTCGCTGTGCCGCAAGGCTAGCTCTGAAGCGCGTAGCTGGAGAACAAGTAAGGCACTCCCCCCCATCAGCAGAACCGCAGACAGTAAGTAGAGCCAAAGCAGATAGGGATTGGTAGTATCAAGTGGCTGGAACTTGACCCACAAAAACAGAAATAGCAGCCCTCCTCCCATAGAAATTAGATAGCTGCTGAGGGTGCAAAATTTTCTGAGTTTCATCACAAAAACCTCGAACGTGGAAACTCAGCCGCTTGAGCGCTGAGAGGAA
>JAIUYC010000715.1 GCA_020216575.1 Coleofasciculus sp. S288
CCCTGCTGCCAGTTGTTGTGCCTCCATCAGGTTTTTGCGGTCTTCAATATGCTGAATTTCCTTACGCCACTGGGCAATCAGCGTTTGGGCGAACAGACGTTGGGGACGCCCTGGTGCTACCCGAGTCGCTTGGTCAATTGCCATCTCATGCCCTGTCTGTTGCCCAACGCTGGCCAGGAGTTGAGCAAACTGCAATTGCATGCGGTCTTGCAACTTAGATTGCCACAGAGCAGCTTGTGCTGTGGCTTTTTGTCGAACAGGGCTTTTAGGATTGATTTGGCGTACCGTTTCTAACGCATCCACTAAAGCAAAAACGTTATCCTTCTGGGCAGCTTCGGTTGCACGGCTCAGATGAATCCAGTCTTGGGCTTCCTGATAGTTGGAGGTGTTTACGGGAATCCGCTCTAGTATCCCAACCGCTCCAGCATAATTCCGATTCTCGAACAGGCTGGCGGCGATTTGCAGGAGAGTCCGGCTCCACTTAGAGAGTTCTACTTGTGCCTGCGCTTTAATGTAGCTGTTGGGGTCGATTTTAGACGCAAGCGCGATCGCTTCGTATAACTGCTCCAACCGATTAGATTTCGCTAAATCTCGCGCCTCCTGAAACTGTTGCCACGCCTGTTTTTCTGCCTCCAACTGCTGGATTAGGACATCAACACGCGAGACATTCCAGTATTGCGAATTGAGCTTTGGCAGTTCTAGAAGCAGTTGGGATGCCTGATACCAGTTTTGCACTTTCAGAGCATCCTTGAATTGCTTGGTAATTTCCTCGCCTCGTTGCCACTGCTGTTGCCAGGTAGTAACAGTAGCTCGCGTCTCCTGATAAAGGGGGCTAGTGACAGGAATTTTACCAATCAGTTGTATGGCACCTGTTTGGTCGCCCTGGCTGTTTTTCTGCTGCGCGAGTTCCAGAATTGCGGCGGACGCTTCCTTCATCACTCGCTGGGCTTCTGAGTAGAGGGGGTGATTGCTCGGCCAGTGCTGGAGTAGCGTCAGTGCCGCCTCTATCCGTTCTAACTTCCCCGACTCAACAGCAGCTTGAGCGCAGTACAAGCGATCGCCATCTGCCGATAAGGGAGAAATGCGTTGGCAATTAATGGGAGGCGGCAGTTTGGTGAGCAACAAAATCCCAGAAGCAAGGCTGCCTCCCAGAATAGCAAGGACACTCAACCACAGCAGCAACCAGCGCCAAACGCCTGAAACCTTGGAGCGCTTCGGTAAACGGGCAAGGGAGTGAGAGGTGAAATTTTCCTCCTCTTCCACTCTCCCGCTCTCCCGCTCTCTTCTGAGCAGTCGAATCACCAGTTTGCGTCCTCGGCGTTTGCGCGAGGGCAGAGGCACTTGGACATGGAATCGCTGTAATTCTTTTTTTGGCACAGGTACGCGATCGGTCATGGGTTATCGGGCATTGGTCAGTAAGAAAACAATGGACAATGGACAACTGGTAAAGGACTTAGGACTAAGCAATTCGCACTCATTGTAAAGGGTTCAAAATAGGAGGAGTGAGCAATTTTGGAGTAATTGGGGGCATGAGCCTCAGCATTCGGCATTGGCTAGCGGAGCGTCACATTGATCTGAGCCAATTGGGACACCCCAATGCCCAGATTGCTGGCATTGCCTTTCGTCTTGCCCAGGACATGGAAGTCAAGAGCTTAAATGTTTTTGCAGTCAGTGCCTTGACTGACGTTCTGGAGCTGCCTTTCAAAGCAGCATGGCAAGCGACTCCTGGCATCTCCCAGCTGAGTGTGGGATTGCTGCGCATTCTGAGTCGGAAAAAGCCCCTGAAGCGGAATGAAGGAACTTGGCTCACTTTTCAAGTTGCTTATCTCAACGCCTTACAAGGGATTTTAGAGCAAGAAGCTCGGATTGGAAGACCTTGGATGAATCGGGCAGAGGTGCCAGTAGGTCAAGATGCCGATGAACCCCTCGATGACTCGCCACTCGTTGCTTTGCTCAAAACCCTACGGCCGGGACGTCTCAGTGACAGTCAGGCGGAACAAGCGCTCACGTTGGTTGCTGACTCGTTTCTGGTGCAGCAGATCAATAGTGTAGCGATCGCGTGGTTTGTCGCCAATGGTGCAGAGGAAACCGAAGCGAGACTGCTCGTGCAACGATTGAGTAATGGACTCCCCGGTCATCTTCTCAGTGTCATTACCGAGAGTCCCCTACCCTTGGCGCAGTTGCAAAAGTTTGTGCGCTTAGGAAATTTAAGTGGTTGGCGAGACACCTCCACTCAAGAGAACGCCGCCCTACAAGCGGAACCCACAACAGCAACGCTGCCGCTTAACCTACATCAGGAATACTATCGGGCGGGGCTTTTACAATCTCTTAGCGAGCCACTGCTGACAGAACCCTTTTCTCTCAAGGATTTATATGTTCCCCTGAAAGGGAAGAGTTATGAGTTAGGAGAGCGTTTTTCACTTCAAAACTCAGAACTCGGAACTCAAAACACCCAAAATCCTCTAGTGGATTTGATGGAATGGGCAATGTCTCAACTGGACGATAAAACCAGTATTGCCATCATTGAAGCCGAACCTGGGAGCGGCAAGACCAGTTTTTGCAAGATATGGGCGGCAAAAGTGGCTCGAGAGCTTTATCCCAGTTGGATGCCAGTGGTGATTTCGCTCTCCCACGCTACCTTAGGTCAAACCCTGGAGCAAACGTTAGAATCTGCCTTCCCTATCGGACGCTTCACGGACACTGATGGTTGGCTTTCGCTGAACTCGCCCCCTTGCTTGCTGATTCTTGATGGTCTGGATGAACTCCCCCAAGCTCCTCATCGGTCGAACCACCTCTGGGCGTTTGTCGATCAGTTGCTGCGATTCCACCGCCAAAACATTAGTCCAAGCGGTCTGCCGCGCCACAAGCTTGTTCTCACCAGTCGCTTTGGCACACTGGATTGTTTCACTAGAAACTATCGACAGAGCAGCACCTTGGGTCCCCTTCGCTTATCAAGCCTGTTACGGCGAATTGCGATCGCACCCATGGGACAGGATGAATTCCGGCAATGGTTCCAGCATTGGGCAAGACTGCAATCTAAGGCGATCGCTCAGGCGTATTTTAGTTTTTTGAAACATGGAGGAGTGTTTCAACAGCGTCCCAATGCCACTAATCTGGCTCCTCTGGTTAAACGACCGCTCCTACTTTATCTAGTGGGCATTTTACATCGAGATGGTCTGTTGGATGAAAGCATTTTTCAGCTGAGTTCACCCCAGCTTTTGTTTGAAATTTACGACCGGATAACGCGGTGGTTGTTGGGCGAACCGGCTGCCAGCCAAAGTCCGCTACCGGAGTTAACCCGCGAAGGACTTGCCCATGCAACGCGATCACAAGAGGCGATCGCCAACCTGCTTGCCGGTCGCTCCCCGCAACAGTTGCGCTACCAAATGCAACTCGTCGCTCTCACCCTTGTTCAAACCGGTCACGCTCAAGTACCTCAAGCTACAATCCAGAACCGTTTGACCCGCGAACCGACATCTGCTCCTCTCACACAGTCACTGCCCGCTTTCTTCTTCCGCTCCCGACCCCCTCATGCAATTTTGGATTTTAGAGTGCCGAGTTTGGATTGGACAGAACCTGACAACAACCGAGAAACTGCCAGACTTACCCAGCAATCAATCATCCCAAATCCGAAATCCACAATCCAAAATTCGCTGATTGAGTTCTCTCACCGCAGCTTGGGGGAATACCTGGGTGCTGAAGAAATAGCCATCCAGCTAATCGCGCTTACCCGACACGTTCAAAATCGCTACAGTGAAGTGAGCTTTGTTATCCAGGAT
>JAIUYC010000716.1 GCA_020216575.1 Coleofasciculus sp. S288
TGACCCCGTGGCAAAACAGGTGACTGTCATCAGCCAGATATCACGGCCTTCGTAGCTCTTGCCAATACTTTCTATACCGACAAGATGAGGAAATTCCTTAGTATAAGCATGCAGAATTCGGCTTAAGTCTTCGTAACGGTAAAATTTATCGAACCTCACATCTAGCATGGCAACCCTCGTATGCCTTAGTTGCTGATACCAAGCCGCATTCAGTCGCAGGACTCGACACTGTTTTGGAAGACGCTTTAGAGTGGGAGACGCCCCTGACAAAGAGTGGATGTCAGAGTCATTCCCTGCGTCCCCGTGTCTGGAGTATCTCCGTATTTTTAGACGTGTCTCCGTGTCAATTTCTACTGCTACTGAGCGTAACTTAGTATGAATCTATGTACGATACCATTCACATTGGGCTAGCAAACGCTATTAATTGTTACCTTTATGAGCCGGAGGTGGCGTTTACAGCCAGCGTTGATGAATTTTGAATTGTAAATTGTAAAGAATAGAGCTTGACAAACACATCCGGGTTAATAAACGTGCTTGAAATTTCCCTGTCACTCTTATGGAGTCTGCTGCTTACTATAGGAGGAGTATTTGCGATCGCCTATATGGTGGCGAGTTCCTTCCTGTTACTCCGGCAAAACCGTTTCATTTTTAAACCCTACCACGTCATCAGAACGCTACCGAGTGCCTTCAACCTGGATTACCAAGACGTCTGGATATCCGTCCCTACAGCATCCGGTAAGATAGAGCGCATTCACGGCTGGTGGATTCCCGGTGTCGCGCCAGAGGCAGACGTATGGCTGTACCTGCACGGAAATGGCTCCACTCTCGGAGATGAAGTGAAGCGGGCATTTTGGTTTCATCAGTTGGGATATTCAACGTTAATGATTGACTACCGGGGGTACGGACGCAGCGAAGGCAAATTTCCGACAGAGTCTAGTGTCTATGAAGATGTGGAAGCCGCTTGGACTTACTTGACTCAAGTGCAGCAAATTCCACCCAAACGTATTTTTCTTTACGGTTATTCATTAGGAGGTGCGGTTGCCATTGAATTGGCACAGCGGCATCCAGAAATTGCCGGATTAGCTGTAGAAGGGACATTCACCAGCATGCGATCGATGGTGGATCATCTCTATCGCCAGTTCGGGATATTTCCAGTGGATTTACTGCTGCACCAACGATTTAATTCCCTTCATAAAGTACACTCACTCTCCATGCCCATCCTCTTCATTCACGGAACTAGCGATCGCCTCGTTCCAGCTTACATGAGCCAAACCCTATTTGAAGCAGCATCGGAACCCAAAAAACTGCTCTTGGTGTCAGAGGCAGGGCATCAAGATGTGGGCGAACGCGGCAAAGAGCAGTATTTTCAGGCAATTCAATGGGTAGTCGAACAAGCCCAAGTTAGACAAACGCAGTTCGCACAACGTTGATTAGGCAACACCTTGGTGTTCTATCAACGCTTCATGCAGACGAGGCAAGTCGTTTCAAATCAGGACTTACCCAAAGAAAGTCTCTAAACCACCAACCGTAGGGACACGGCAATGCCGTACCCCTACTGTACCTTGGTTACAAGAGTGATTTGGCTAAGCAGGTTGGCTTAATGTATTAGGTAGCAACTTCTTGTATTAGGTAGCAACTTCTTCTAGTCTCTCTTCCTAGAATGTCTGCATCTTATAACCCTCAACCCTTGCCACCGCTCGATCCCAACCTGGACGTTACTAAGAATCATTATTGGAGTTATCACAATCTTGAGGCACTTTTAAGTTGTAAGAAACCCTTAACTGCCTCAAAGGACGAAGATTTATTTATTTGCGTTCATCAAATCTGCGAACTCGCCTTGCATCAAATGATTGCAGATATGGAGCGAGTTTTAGATGCATTGGCTAAGGCACTCAACGATGATGCCGCTCCAATCATTGGCGATACGAGCGAGGCGTGCTATTTTTTTAAGCGCGTCCTTCGCCTCTATGAGGTTGTGGTGACAACCATGCCCATTCTTAGCACGATGCGATCATTTGCTGAGTTTCGTACTAGCATTGGTCCCACAAGCGGTTTTCAGTCCTTCCAATTTCGCCATCTAGAAATTATGAGTGGTGTGCGCAAGTATTGGGAAGGGGGTACTCAAGATGCGGAGGGCAAGCCTCACATTGCTGAAACTGAGTTTGAGTGCCGCTACGGTGCTGATATTGCTAACTGGTTTGAACGCTACCGCGATCGCAATCTTTCTCACTACTACAACATTTTAGTAACCCGTGCTACTGGTAATTCTCCAGAAGAACGAATTGCCAATCTGTTCAATCACCCCCATACCAGTGCAATTCTTAAATGCATGTATGCCTACGACGAGTTCCAAACACGCTTTCATCAAGCGCATCTGGGTTTAGCTGTGCAGCAGTTGAAGATTGTCGGGGTTGATGTTGGCACTGGCGGCACATCCTTTCGAGATTATTTGGCAAAATACCAAAAAGAGGAAGCACCGTTATTTCCTGGTTTGAGCGAGAAGGGCTTAGAAACTGGAGACTAGGCTGGTGAAATATGGCGATTCTCAGCCCTTGGGGGATACAGCTAGATTCAGGAGTCGTAGGGGCGGGTTTCACCGAGATATCTGCTTCCCACGGTTCAATCCGATAAACCCGCCCTCCAATCATTTGCGAACTTACGCTTAAAGAACTTCTGTCGATCTACTTAGAAGAATAACGCAGGATTATCATTTTCCAGAACAGTGATAATCTGTAACTCTCGATACGATTTGAATGTATCTTCAGGCAGAAGTACTGCTCTAGCTAGCCCCGTAAAATCTCACTCAGTGCGACCTTAAACTCTCAAATTTAGGTCGGGTTACGGGTTGCGGTACTCGCGCACTGCAAAGACTTACTACAAACAATCAGGAGGTTGATATGCAACGGTTTTTTTCACTGATCAGACAAGCCTTTCACAAGAATGTTGTAATTGTGGGTTTAATTAGTTTGCTCAGCGTGTCAGGGTTGTTCATTTTTGCTCAGCAATCGGCTTTAGCCGCGTCCAATAAACCCTTAAATTCTCCATCCCAGGCACAAGAAGCAATTGATCGCGCTTACACCTTCAGTGAAGGGGCAGGACTGAAAGAAGAAGATCGGCAAACGGCTTATGAAGAAGCAACTAAGGCAATTAACGAACCCGGAGGCAAAGGTATCGAGAAGATTTACGAAGAAGACTTGGAAGCTTACGAAAAAACACAGCCAGATAAAGGTTTGGTAGAAGGCGCAAAAGAACTGCTCGAAAATGTAACAGGTAACGACTAAAGGAGTAGGTGGTAGGTGGTAGATGGTAGAAATCTTGCATGCATCCCACTAATCATGAACCATGAACGCCTGAACCCGCAAGCCTACTAAGACGGGGAGAAGGCTCAAATTGGCACTCCCCTTAGTTAAGGTAAGGGGAGTTTTCCCCTATTTCCGTCAGACGGATGCGGAAAAAAGCCGAAAAATCCCTTGATCTTCACTTAAACCCTTGTCTATCCAAAATCTGTCTGCCGATAGATATGTTCAAGAACCATTAATGTTCTTATTAACGCAGCTTTCATCACGGTGCGACAAAATTTTTCGACAGTTGCAGGTTCGATAAACATGCCTGCATCAGCCTACAGGCGAGTTACATTATTCAGATGAGCCAGGAAGCAAACTGTCTTCTCCAGTTTCCTCGCCACCTGTTGTTGCAATTCTTCTTATCCCTACACTACTTATCGCAATAGTTCTTAGCTTTGTAAAGAAATATAGATCTTTCTTTGGACAGAAG
>JAIUYC010000717.1 GCA_020216575.1 Coleofasciculus sp. S288
GAGATGGGGGAGATGGGGGAGATGGGGGAGATGGGGGAGATGGGGAGATGAAGTTCCCTGAACTTTTAAGAAGCACCCTCAGTGATAGGGGGTTGAGGGACAAGTTGAAAGTACTTCCCCACCTTCCCCATCTTTCTCACCTCAATTAAGGCAGCCAGTGAGGACGGAAGCCTGGAACTAACTGTTCGGGTTTAAGTTGAGCTGGAGTGTCTGGAGTTGTCGCATCAGCTAAAGGTAGCATCCAAAGAACACCCGTTGCGATCGCTTGTCCATCAGTTGTCCTCAACCCCTTATCAGCAGCGGACGGTGAACTGACGATCTGATCGAACAGTAGCGCTAAACCGTCTGGGGACAAGCTCATTTGAATATCCCGTTGCTCGGGTAAGACGACCAATGGCTTCAGGGGTAAATCTGGGTCTTTATCATCATCCTTGAGGTCGATAGCGGCGAGGAATGGTTCTTCTTGATAATCTTCTCCCTTGATTAATTGAGTAAGCAGGCAGTAAAGATTATCCTTTTGGGGTGCGAAGTCGCAGCTAAGAATTGAACCCGTTGTTCGCAACAGTTCTCTTTGAACGCCTTGGTTGGTGACAAAAAAGAGCGATCGCGTGTAGTCGGTATTAAATTTCACCATTGCTGCCGCCGAACCATCTGGGGTAAAGCTCAACACCATGCCAAACTTGGGAAGAAAGTCCAGTGGTTTAGCCCCTGGTTTCAGCGGTAAAATTGCCACTCCCTGCCCTTGCGCGATCGCTAAAGACGCACTATCCGGTGTAATCAAAAACTCGCCACCCGGTTGGTTTTCTAAAGGTCGTGGCTTGGCATCAGGCTGTATTATCCACAGACCAAACTCAGAGGGTTTTTTTCGGTTCACTCGCTGAACGACAATCGTCTTCCCATCTGGGGACAAGTCAAATTGCAGATTTTGGTACTCTTTGCTATCCAAAACCAACTCAAGTTTGCCAGAAGGTTGCAAGGATGTTGACCGTTCATTCGGGGATTGAAACGATACTCCCGTTGTTACCGTGTAGAGTTGTTGTGTAAGCAGGCTCTTGAGCTGATTTTGACGGTCGTTCGCAGAAAACAAAATCCGATCGCCGTTGGGGTAAGGCTCAAAGTTCATCACCACTAAATCGGGGGGTGTCAGAACCGTTTTTTTCTGTTTAGTGAGGTTGTAGAGAATTAACCGCCCCTGTTCGTCTCCCTCAACACCCACGTAAGCAAAAGCGCGATCGCGAGTGCGAAATGTTGTATTAAATGGCTCAATTGCCTTGCCCTGTTCCCCGGAAAATAGATCTTTTGCTCCTTCGAGTTCCACTTGATATTCAGTGCCGTAGGGAACAGGGGACAGGGGAGTATAAGCCATCCGACGCCCTGCCCAGCTAATTTTTCCAGGGAGGGCTGGAGTAATTTTGAGATTAGCCTCCACGCTTTTGTGATCCATCGGGCGGCTAAAGGTCAGAATAAAAGCTGTATCCTCTGCCCCGACATATTTGTCTTTCCAATTAAAATCTCGGACTCGGGGTGCAGTGCGATCGCCACTCAACAGCAAGATTCCAATCAGCAGACTCAGCACTAGCATAAAACCCAAAGCCATACGGTCGATGGGTTGGAGGAATTTTTGAGGCCTTACGGCTTGTCCTGACATTCTAACTATCCTCAAAGGAGCTAGGGGCTAGTCCCTTTGCATCATAACGGACACAGTTCATTTTGACACCTTGGAGCGTTAGCGATACGAGGATTGGTGAAAGGACGCGGGGAGTGGGAGACGCTCCAGAGAAAATTCAAACGGGAACCCCATATCATGAACGCAACTCCCTGTTCCCTGTTCCCCTTTCTGTAATTTAAATGCACGACAGCTTAAGCATTGAGATAAGAGGGCAGGTGGTAGGGGTAGGTGGTAATGTGTAATCTTAAATAAAGCCAGCGCTTCTGGAGCTAAATCGTTATGCCTGACTCTTTGCCATGGCGCGATCGCTACTTAGAGCTAATCGATGAAATTATACAAGCTACCCTGAAGGGGAAGATCCGCTCCAAGGAGCAGGTCTATCAAATGCTGTTGCAAGGGGTTAGCCTGGGGACTGGAGAAATCTTTGATCGCTGTTTGGAAGAGCAACTGAACACGACTCAGCAGCAGGTTGATCATCCTGTTAGTGAAATCAAACAAGCCAAAGCGATGAGATCACTCCGCGCCCTCCAAACGATTAAGAGTGAATGGGAACGGGTGCAGGAGCAAAACCGCGTCTCAGAAGCCATCACAACTGCCACCCAAGCCATTACCACAGCCACTCCCGCCGAACGCTTTACTGTGTTATTGGCAGTCATTGACCCCAATCGACAGCAGGTGCTGAACTTCCAACAACTCGCTCAGCTAGCAAAATCGTTACAACAGCAAGTTCAGCAGCGTTCTGACATCGAGAGTGCAGGACAACTTCAGCAACTCTCTCAAGGCATCACGGCTGGGTTAGCATCCTGGCAGCGCTTAGAAGATCACCTGGTAAGCTGGATTTACGACCAAAGCCGAGGTTCGTTGGGATTTGAGGGACTTCCTGAACAGCGCGGTCCTTGGATGCTGTGGGCTAAACAGGTGAATAGCCCCTTACCCCAGTCACTCTTTCAAACCATCGCACGCAATCAACCCCTCGACGAATGGGCGAATCGCCTGCCAAGTCTGGAACTGGACGCTTGGGTTGAGTTAGCCGTGATTCTCCAGTACTTGCAGCGAGGGCTGGTGACCTGGTTCGACAAAATGGTGTACAACTCTGAGGTGGGAGCGAAGCTGTCGATTTCGGCCTTCATCGTGTTTGCGGTGATTTGGTCGCAGCTAGCCACTGCCTTAAACCAGGTTTCAACCCTTGCCCAACGCGAGGCGATTATCAATGGCTGTTTTCAAGTCTGCTTGCAAATTCTTCGCGCCTTCGCACAACGAGAGTACTTCCCCCTCTACGGCGGTGTGTTTGCCAGTTTCAGTGGAAACACGTTGCGGAATGCGATGAATTACCTGGATGCACCTTTGCGCAGAGTTGAGGGAACTCAGGAGAAAGCACGGATTCTCACGTTGTTAGCGTATTCGTTCAAGGCGCAGGGTCAATATGACCGAGCGACAGCCTTCCATCAGCAAGCGTTGGAGATTGCTCGTGAATTTGGCGATCGCAAGTGTGAAGTTGCTAATCTCAATCATTTGAGCCGGATTTGTGTTGCCCAAAGAAATTATGCAGAGGCAATTACCTACAGTCAACGGGCATTAATTTCTGCTCGTCAAACGGGCGACAGGTTAGGAGAAGCGAATGCTCTGGCAAACTTTGGCTACAGTGAGGTGTTTCAAGCCAAGGAACAGGTGCAGGTAGAACCAGAAGTATATGAGAATGCGATTCACTACCTGGAACAAGGATTGCAATTATCGGAGCGATTAGCTGACAGGCAAAGTCAAGCACTCTGTTTCAGCAGTTTGGGAATTGCCTATGTTGTGATTGGACAGCCGCAAAAGGCAATTAGTTATTTGGAACAAGGCTGGCAAGCGGCTCAATTTTCGGGTGATTTGTACCTGCAAGGGTTAAATTTAGCTTACTTGGCTGAAGCCGCATACAGTTTGCAAAACTTAGATAATGCCATGTTTGCGGGGAGTTTGGGCGCGTATCTTTTGGAACAAATCAATTCTAATGATTGGCGTAAACCCGCAGGCTTGCTGACAATTTTGCAAGGGCAACTGGGAGATGAAGCGTTTAAGATGTTGTTGGCACAGCAGCGACCAAAAATTATTCCCATCATT
>JAIUYC010000718.1 GCA_020216575.1 Coleofasciculus sp. S288
AATGAAAAAGCTCATTCCCCGGAACACGACAATCCCTGTGCGGCGTTCTGATATCTTCTCCACCGCTGAAAACAATCAGACGCTAGTGGAAATTCATGTCCTGCAAGGGGAACGGGAAATGGCTGCGGATAATAAGTCACTGGGTCGGTTTAAACTGACTGGTATTCCGCCAGCTCCACGAGGAGTTCCCCAAGTCCAGGTGTCTTTCGATATCGATGCGAATGGAATTTTGCAGGTCACCGCGCTAGATAAAACGACCGGTCGAGAACAGAGCGTCACGATTCAAGGGGCTTCTACCCTGAGTGAGACGGAAGTCAACGAGATGATTCGCGAGGCAGAGAAATTTGCTCAGGTTGATCGACAGCGACGGGAACGAGTGGAGAAGCGCAACCGAGCTGAGAGCTTGGCGAATGAGGCGGAACGGCAACTCAAAGAAGTGGCGCTAGATTTTGGTACGCAGTTTGCTGGGGCTTATCGGCGTCGGATTGAAGCGTTAGTGCAGGAACTGCGTCAAGCAATCGCCCGTAATGACGATCGTGCCATCGACCGAGCTCAGTCCGACCTTCAGGATGCAATCTATGAACTCAAGCGAGAGGTACGGCTGCAATACGAAGATGAGGAGGATGACTTTTTTGGCGGAATTCGTCGCGCCTTCTCGGGAGAAAGTGATAGAGAGGATCGGTTTTGGGAACGGGATAACCGCCGCGACTCCTACGACTACGGCGTCGGTTATGGTCGCCCGACACGGGATCGCTTTAGTGATAGCGACGCGGAGCGAAGTTCAGCAAGGCTATCCCGCAGACCATCGCGCACCACCCCGCTTGAAAATGATTGGGATGAAGACGACGATGACTGGTTCTAAGGGGTTGAAGGTTGCAGGTTAATCGGTTAGATGTTGTCTGATAAACTAGCCAACTTTCAAGAAACTAGCAGGGGAGACAGGGGAGGCAGGGGGAGTCGTTTCTTTCATCCATAACGGACGCAATCGCGTTTGTGGGGGTTCTCAAGAATCTGTTCGTTGGGAACAACCCTCAACCTTCTAACCTTCAACCCTTTGACCAATGATAAATAACAAATGACGATGCAAAACTTCCGGAACTACTACGAGATTTTGGGTGTACCCGCAGAGGCATCCAACGAGGAGATTAAAAAGGCTTTTCGGCGGCTGGCTCGGCAGTATCACCCTGATTTGAACCCGGGAGATAAAGCAGCAGAAGACAAGTTTAAGGATATCGGTGAGGCGTATGAGGTTCTCTCCGATCCGAGCAAGCGAGCGCAGTACGACCAGTTCAGCCGCTTCTGGAAGAAAAAAGGGTTTAACAAAAAAACGGCCAAAGCTCCTAGCTTCAGAACCCAAGGCGATAATGGTGATGGACTTCGCGATCGCAATGGCATAGGTCGCAGCGCCACTCAGGAAGACGATTTCAGCCAGTTTGGGGATTTTAATAGCTTTGTCGATCAACTCCTCGGACGTCGCTCGTCTGCAAGAACAGCAGCAACAGCATCTGAACGTTCCGGCGTCCGGGTTAGCGCCTCAGATGCCTTCCGTCCAGGGACGACGAAGACAGCGTACACTGTTAGTTCTCGCGCTAACCCCAAAGACATTGAAGCTCGACTGACCCTACCGTTGGAAAAAGCTTATGAAGGAGGTTGGGAGCGCATTCGCCTAGAAGATGGACGCTCTTTGGAGATTGATATGCCCCCCGGTATGGTCACGGGGCAGCGCGTACAACTCAAAGGTCAGGGAATTGCTGGTGGCAACCTTTACTTAAAAATTACAGTAGCCCCCCATCCCTTCTTTAAACTCCAAGGTTCAGATATTTTCTGTCAAGTGCCGGTGACACCGAGTGAAGCCGTGTTGGGAGGCTCGATAGAAGTCCCTACTCTGGATGGTAGAGTAAAAATGAATGTTCCGAGTGGAGTCAGGTCGGGGCAGCGCCTGCGCCTTGCCAGTAAGGGCTACCCTACGCCTAGTGGAAGTCGAGGCGACCAGCTAGTCGAAATTCAAATAGTTGTTCCTACAGAACTTACTCCCCAAGAGCGAGAACTCTACGAAAAGCTCCGGCAGATTGAAAGTTTTAACCCTCGCCTGGATTTGCCAGTTTAGTTTATTTCGGATTTGAGGATTTGCGGTTTACCTAACACCTAATCCTTAGCACCTCAAACCTTACTTACTCCCTTCCTGCCCCAAGATTACCTATCTCTTGTTTCCCTCGGCGCCCTGGAGTGTCCTCTGTGGTTTGTCAAAAATAGGTATTCTTCAAGCGAGAAGGGAGTAGGATAAGTTTATCGGAAGCCACGGGCTGTGTTCTTTTTGTTTTTCCCCTTACTCTTTGACCTTGATGCGTTAACTTCTGCCATAGCGTCTTGAAATAAATTGTGTAAGTGCAGTGGCACACTAGCTATTTCTGGCAACTCTGGCTCTACAGGTTTGTTATGTTCTTGCAGTAAGGCATCTAAGTCGCGCTCCAGCTTAAACTCCGTGTGATCGAGGAGAGTTTGCAAGACCTTTTCTAATTGCGTTGGGTACAACTGGGCTAACTTGTGCCAAATGAAAGCGTTAATCGCAGGGTTTTCTAAGTATTTACGAACTAGTTTATTGGTATCTTTGTTACTTTCCCAGTCATCTGATTCCAGAATTGCTTTGAACTGAGTATAGGTAGGCAAAAATATTTGCCCCCAACGGGGATGAGTAAAGACCGTTACTTGTTCTGCTTTCTTAAGTTCCGTAGGCAGCTCAACCTTAGGCATCACCATTTTTTTCGTGCCTTTGCTGCTGTCAAACAATTGAGACACAGCTGTTGAGTCAGCCCCCATTTCTTCAGCCGAAGCTTTCAGTTCTTCTTCTGTGACTCCAGCTTCTTCTGCAATTTCTGAAAGCGATTTCGATTCATCAATTCCTGCTGCTGCCAAACGATGCTTGGTCATTACCTCCTGCAATTCGTTAATTTTCTTGTTTAGCTCATATCCAGGCAGTGTTACTTCGTCACTACCAAAAAAATCCACAAACTCCCGATGATACTCTGCTACTGATTCCCATGCCTCCTCTAGTAACTCTGGAGCGTCGCTGTAAAGAGCATTTTTATAATTCTCTTTAAAATTACCAATGGCTACCGCTAGCTTGGGTTTGCCCAAGCGACCTTTAGGAATACACGGTCCAGAGAACATCCAGTAAGTCTCAGTTACAGGTGCAATGCGGGTGAGTAAAATTTCCCCCTCTTTAAACCGTGCCATGTCTTTTAAGGTAACTGGCTCGTTGGGCTTGACAGTGTAATGCTTGGCAGTAAGCCAGTTCATCAACTCAAAGCCATCTGGCAGAAGCTGGGTAACTGCGAACAAACCCATAAAACTGTGCTGCCAATTTTTAACCAGTTGGCGATCGCTTTCTGGGAGTTCTGGATGGCTCTCTATGAACAAATCTAAGGGGGTTTTATCTCCTACTCTTCCTTCAGTCAAAAAAGAGTTAACCAGCAGATTTTGGTCGTAATTTACATCAGGGCGATTTCTAGAAGAACTTGCTTTGGCAGCAACGTATGTCTCTAAAGATTCTGCGAGTTCTCCTTCTGCTTCAAGCACAAAGTCTATTAATGCTTGTTTTAATTCGCGCGATCGCTCTAATATTGCGTCCACAGCCAAGTCTTTCAGCACAACAACATTAGTTTAATCATAAAAACACGAAAAAGCCCCCTTTCAGAATAGAAAGGAGGCGATGGTTTGATTATTGCCCTGGCACCGAGCTATTTTCCCGTGGAGTAGCCCCCAAAGTA
>JAIUYC010000719.1 GCA_020216575.1 Coleofasciculus sp. S288
GGTGAGAAAATTGCATCTCACTCACCCTACGGCGTGAGTAAAGCTCCGAAATTAGCTCATAAAAATAATTTCGATACTTTCAAATCTCTTGGATGGTTGTTGGCACTATTGGCTCCTGCGATCGTTTTTTTTGTAAGCTACAAATATCAGGCAGGATTTGGATGGAATCAGTACGTTTTTGTCATGACTTTATCGTCCGCAATCATGATGTGGGTATTCAATTTATTAGCGGATTTCATTCCTGGTATTTTTGTTATTCTATCACTTCTAATCTTAGGAATTGCCCCAGGTTCTGAAGTCCTTTCTGGTTTTGCATCCGGTAGTTTTTTTATGGCGATGAGTCTTTTTGGACTCGGTGCTATCTTGGCTGATTCTGGCATTATTTACCGATTAATTCTTTGGATTTCCAGGTTTTTACCAAACTCTGAATTCTGGTACTCCAATGCCCTCCTAGTCAATGGTATTTTGCTAACTCCCATACTACCTTCTGTTACTGGGAGAATAAGAATAGCTGGCGTGTTGTTAGCCGATATGATTGATTTTTTGCATTTTAAATATCGGAGTAAAGCAGCAACACACCTAGCTGCCTCAGCCTATTTTGGTGTTGAATTTTTTTCCTGCATTTTTCTGAGCGGTCAAATTAATAATTTCTTGGTTTACGGTATCCTTCCACTCCAAGTTAGACAGGAGTTTACCTGGTTGTACTGGTTCACAGCCTCGGCTGTGGTTGGATTGGTTTTATTTGTTTTTTATCTGATTGTTACTTCTCTGCTTTTTGGGGAGAGTGAAGTTCCAAAGATATCCAGAGAACAAGTGAAAGCCCAGCTTCGAGTGATTGGACCTATGAGCTATCTTGAATGGTTAGCGTTAGGAAGCGTCTTTGTATTTTTGGTTGGAAGTCTCACCTCTTCACTGCACAAGATAGAACTCCCGTGGATAGGGTTAGGTGTATTTTTCGTGTTTCTGGCTCTAGAGGTGATGGGAAAGGAGAAATTTAGAACTGAGATTGATTGGTCTTACTTAGTTCTACTTGGCTGCTTGATAGGAATTGCCCATACCATGTCCTACATTGGGCTCGATACCTGGCTGGGTGACAAGCTGGGGTGGATGACTTATTTCATGAAAAATGATTTCTATCTTTTTATATTAATTTTGTTTGGCATTGTTCTGGTCGTGCGTTTTGTCTTTCCTAATAAAACGACGATTGCTATACTTGCGACTATTTTAATTCCTCTAACAGAGTCCAGCGGAGTTCATCCCTGGCTGATTGGCATAATGATCCTGAATTTTAGTGACTTGTGGTTATTGCCTTATCAATCTTCCTACTACATCCTTCTCAAAGAAATGAACCCCAACCTATTTAACGAAAGGTTGATGCTTCTAACCACTGTATTAGCAACCGGGATAAGGCTTTTGGCAGTGTACGCATCGCTGCCTTACTGGAAATATTTGGGATTGCTATGAACTCGAACTATGGCATCACTGACTTCACGGAGCAACTAGAAGGAGTAAGGTCATGATGAATAAACTCTTGAGGGGAATAAAAAAACTAGCCTATCAGCTGTTCAGCGTTGACATCTTAAGGATAGTTTTCCTCTTATTTGTACTTGTGTTCTTTGTAGGACTCAATTTACAGAAACCGAGGGTTTTGATTCTGCATAGCTATGCGACTGACTTTTCCTGGGTCAATGACATCAACACAGGTATCGAAAGGATTTTGGCAAATAAACCCTACAGCTTGAGATATCACTACATGGATACCAAACGCAATCCTAATCAGGAATTCAAAGAAAAAGCTGGGAAGATTGCCAGGAGAATTATCAGTGAATGGGACCCTAATGTGATTATTGCTGTAGATGATAATGCTCAATCGATGGCGGCTCAATATTTCGCGAACAAACCTAAGATGAATATTGTTTTTACCGGTTTAAATGCAGAACCGGAAGAGTATGGCTATGATAGCGCGACTAATGTGACAGGAATTTTGGAAAGGATTCCTTTCGATTTTCTTAAGGAAGTTTTCCTACAAGTTCTCCCACCTGATCATCGAAAAATTGTTCACTATTCAGACGACTCAGAAACATCTGATGCTATTCATACAGAAATTGAATCCTTTATCTGGGACCCGATTGAGCTAGTTGAGCATCGCCAGATTGAAACATTTGATGAGTGGAAAAATGCCATCAACAATGCCAACCAAAAGGCGGACTTTATTCTAATCACCCACTATCACACAATCAGACGGTCAGCTACAGAAAACGCAGTTGTGTCTCCTGAAGAAGTGATGAAATGGACGATAGAAAACTCTACTCTTCCAGACATTGGTTGCTGGGGATTCCATGTCCAAGATGGAGGCATGCTAGCCTTTGGTGTCTCCCCCTATGAAGAAGGTGAGGAAGCGGCAAAAATGGCTGTTGAGATTATCGAAAAACGAGTGCAGCCCAAACAAATTCCCATAAAAACCAGTAATTTATTCGTGGTTTATATGCGGGAGTCGCGTCTCAAGAAGTTTGGGATTGAGTTGCCAAGAATATACAGCGCCTTTGCCCATGCAACCAACAATTACTACTACAACTAACATCAGCCTAAGCAATGATGAATAAAAAAGTATTCAATCGCTTTCCGCGTCTCACCGCCGCCTTAGGGCTTCTGTTCCTAGGAGCTTGTGCCTCTGGAACCTCAAGTTCTCCACCTCCAGAAGGGTTTGAAGTGAAATTTCTAGTCGGCAGTGCTTTGAAACAATTCTGTACCCAGGCGGCTGACCAATTTAACCGATCGCAACCTACACTGGATAACGGTAGAACGTTTTCCTTGAGCTGTGAAGACAAGGGAAGTGGGGATGTTGTAACGACAATGGCTTCCTTAGTGCAGCAATTAAAAGCAGGCAGCCTAAAGCCCAATGATGCAAAATTTCCCACGTTAATTTCAGTTGATGGGGAAATCTACTACGCTCAGTTGCTTGACAAGATCTATCAAATCTTTCCAGGGCAAAATTACATTCCCCAGATTGCGGATGCACCGCTATTAGCGAGTAGTCCAATGGTGTTTATCGCACCGACTGATGTGGCGGCTGGGTTACGAAAGCAACCGGATTTGTATAAAGCATTAGTGAGTGCCAACACTCACAAGGAACTTGATTCCAAGAGTCCCAAATTGCCGATTCACTACGTTCAAACTGCCCCCACTCGGTCAAATTCCGGTCTGCAAGCGTTGGTGGCACAATTTGTAAGCGTGTCTGGCAAGCGACCTGAGGACTTAACGGTGGCAGATGTTCAGAAGTATCAAACTCAGATCCAAACTATCCAGAGCAAAGTCACTCGCTACGGTGTCTCTACGGATTCCTTAGCGTCTGATATGGTGAAAAATGGACCTTATTGGGCATCCGTGGGTTCAGTCTATGAGTCGTCTGTGATTCAGGCAAATTCTAAATTGGAACCCGGTCAAACTCGGTATGAAGCGATTTATCCTGAAGCGACGTTTACCTCAAATATGCGGGCAATTTTGCCGAGTGCGCCTTGGGTGAGTACAGATGAGAAAGCGGCGGCCCAAAAGGTGATAGAGTATTTGCGATCGCCCCAAGCCCAAAAAATTGCCACCGAACTTGGATTAAGACCTGGTGTATCGGAAGTCGAGTTGGGTTCAAAATTTACTCCTCAGTATGGCGTTGATCGCAAGGCTAAATATGATTCCCTCCGTCCCCCAAAACCGGACGTGGTTGCAGCAATGCTCAAGTCGTGGCAGGAATTTGCCAAGAAACCCTCTCAAGT
>JAIUYC010000720.1 GCA_020216575.1 Coleofasciculus sp. S288
ACCGACCGTTGTATTGATGGCGGGGCTACAGGGTACAGGTAAAACCACCGCTACCGCCAAACTCGCGTTACATCTCCGTAAGGAAAATCGCTCCTGCCTCCTCGTTGCCACCGACGTTTATCGACCGGCAGCCATTGACCAGTTGGTCACGCTCGGACAACAAATTGATGTCCCAGTGTTTGAACTGGGGACGGATGTTGACCCTGTAGAAATTGCCCGTCAAGGCGTGGCACGAGCAAGGGAAATGGGTGTTGATACAGTGATTATTGATACAGCAGGACGCTTGCAAATCGACGCCAACATGATGGGGGAACTCGCCCGGATTAAGGAAACGGTTCAGCCCCACGAAACCCTACTAGTCGTAGACGCGATGACGGGTCAAGAGGCTGCCAACCTCACCCGCACCTTCCACGAACAAATTGGAATTACTGGGGCAATTCTCACTAAGCTGGATGGCGATACTCGGGGCGGTGCAGCCCTCTCGGTACGGCGAGTGTCCGGTCAGCCGATTAAATTTGTCGGTGTTGGGGAAAAGGTAGAGGCGCTGCAACCGTTTTACCCCGAACGCATGGCATCACGAATTCTCGGCATGGGTGATGTCCTTACCCTAGTGGAGAAAGCTCAGGAGGAAATTGACCTGAGTGATGCCGCCAAGATGCAGGAGAAAATGCTGACGGCGAAGTTTGACTTCAGCGATTTCTTGAAGCAGATGCGGCTGTTGAAGAACATGGGTTCTCTCGGCGGTTTGATGAAAATGATTCCGGGGATGGGCAAGCTGAGTGCCGACCAACTTCAACAAGGGGAGACCAAGCTGAAACAATCGGAAGCGATGATTAACTCCATGACCGCAGAGGAACGTCGCAACCCCGATTTGTTAGCTAGTTCTCCGAGTCGTCGCCGTAGGATTGCCAAGGGTTGTGGGTATACCGAACGAGATGTCAGTAATCTAGTGAGCGAATTTACTAAAATGCGATCGCTCATGCAGCAGATGGGCCAAGGTCAGATGCCTGCGTTTCCTGGCATGGGCGGAGGCGGCATGTTTGGTGACATGGGCGGCCACCGTCCTGCCTCTCCCGGTTGGCGGGGTTACTCCGGAGGCGGCGCACAAAAGAAGAAGAAAAAGGAGAAGAAGAAAAAGGGATTTGGGCAGCTTTAGTCAGTTGTCCGTTGTCAGTTGCCTGTTATCACGCCCCCCTTGGTAAGGAGGGGATTGTCTGTTGTTTTTCCACTGACGCCTAACCATTGACCACTGACCACGGACAATAGCTTACAATCGAACAGGAGAACTATTGGTAGATATGGTCAAACTGAGATTAAAACGATACGGCAAAAAGCGTGAAGTCAGCTATCGAATTGTAGCGGTTGAAAGTACTTCGCGTCGCGATGGACGCCCGTTGGAAGAACTAGGCTTCTACAACCCCAGAACGGATGAAACGCGGCTGGACGTGCCAGCGATTGTGAAGCGGCTCAAACAGGGCGCTCAGCCTACAGAAACCGTGCGCAGTATTCTCCGCAAAGCTAATGTCTTTGAACAAGTCCAGGCTTAAGACAGCCTCTTCCTCACTTCAAGATGCCAGCCCAGATTACGTCAGTCTCGTCCGATTTTTGGTGGAGCCATTTTTGGAGTTACCGGAAAGCCTCAGCATAGACTGCGAGACATTACATGCGAAGGAGCGAGTCTGGATTCGGCTGGCTTTTGAAGGAGCGGATAAAGGGCGTGTCTTCGGTCGGGGAGGTCGCAACATTCAAGCGATTCGGACGGTTATTCAAGCAGTAGCTCAGGCAGCGGGTCAATTTGCCCATCTCGATATCTATGATGAAACGAGTGGAGCGCCCCGTCGAGAAAGTGCCTTTGGTGGAAAGTCCGGTGTAAAAAGAGGTCCAAGAGAGCGGTCATCGGTATCTAAACCTTTTCCCAAATCCCGCTTTGAATAGTCCACCAACTACGTCGAAATGTAGCAAGGGTAAAAATTAGGTGAGTAGGGAGGGGTAATGTTGTTGAACTCGACGCCTGCTCTATGAAACCCCTCACCGTGTTAGTCAGGCGTCTATTTTTTATTGGAAGGCAGCAGCACTAAAGCCAATGTTGGCATGAGTGAAGTATTAGAAACAATTCAACTATTAAATCAAAGCAGCGCGATCGCATTGGCAGGAGAGCGGGAGGAAAACCTCAAAACCCTGGCGCAGCAAACAGGCGCGGCACTGGTGTTGCGAGGGCAAGAACTGCTTATTTCCGGAACTGAAACACAAGTTAGACGTGCCGCATCAGTCGTGCGATCGCTAAAACCGTACTGGAAAGAGGGTACAAGTATCACGAGAGCGGAGATCCAGACGGCTTTCCATGCCTTAGATACCCAGCGAGAGGATGAGCTACAAGATTTACACCAAGATATTTTGGCACGTACTCGGCGAGGCGAAATCATTCGCGCCAAAACCTTCAAGCAGCGGCAGTATATCAAAGCTGTACTTACCCACGACCTCACCTTCTGCGTTGGTCCTGCTGGCACGGGTAAAACGTTCCTGGCAGTTGTTTTAGCCGCTCAAGCGCTGTTGGCGAATCAGTACGAACGATTGATTCTGACGCGGCCAGCCGTGGAAGCCGGTGAAAAACTGGGCTTTCTGCCCGGAGACTTGCAGCAAAAAATCAATCCGTATCTGCGTCCCCTCTATGACGCGCTTTACGAAATGATTGACGCTGAAAAAGTTCCCAATCTGATGGAACGAGGCGTCATTGAAGTTGCACCCCTAGCTTACATGCGGGGTCGCACGCTCAGTAATGCCTTTGTGATTGTCGATGCGGCTCAAAATACAACCCCGGCACAGATGAAAATGGTGCTGACGCGCCTGGGGATGCGCTCTCGCATGGTGGTTACGGGTGATCTTACTCAGACTGACTTACCATCCTACCAACAGTCAGGATTAGCGATCGCCCACAATATTCTGCGAACTATTGACGGCATTGCCTTTTGCGAACTCACCACCAAGGATGTCGTCCGCAACCCTCTCGTTCAGCGAATTGTCGCTGCTTACGAACACCATGAGAATCAGCACGGCTAATCAGTAAATTATTCACCTCCGTAAGTCTATGTGGGCGTTCCCGTAAATTTACGGAGGTCGTGTTTGGGTAGATGGCTATAAATTAAAACAGTTACGAACAGGAATCTCCCAGTTCTGTTTTCTTCTGTTTTCTATTGATGTCAACTGGTAAGCAACTTCCATTAGTTCATCTGAGTACACTTTTCCTCGTATCCCTGTTAGCAGGTTGGCTGCTGTCTGACTATAACGCTCATTGGTTGACTCGGATCGGAACTGCAATCATGACTTTGCACTTAGCTTGGGTCGGATTCGACGCGATAGCTCTAGCTGTGGCTTGGAGTGTTGGGATAGTGTGGGCTGGAGCCATAGCTTATGCTTGGCCTCGGAGTGTACACGGGGCTGGAATTGAAGTTTGGGCAGGTGCTTTGGCTGCAAGTTGGGTTCTTGCAATAACATTAGCTTTGATTTTAGCGTTTGCTCAACGAGCGATGGAATCTATTAACTTAAGAAAGGTTCGAGCTTTCTGGGTAGTGGTAATAATCACCTGGATAGGATTAGGCATGGGTCAGATAGCAAACAGCTGGTTAATTTCTGGTTAAAAATCATTAATTTTTACCACAGGCTTTGAGTTTAGTTCATCATTAGTCCTGGAATAATTTGCATCAAAAAAGGAAGGCTAACTTTTGAGAAGAAGATTTTTTCAAAAAGAGCAAGTGAATTCACCTG
>JAIUYC010000721.1 GCA_020216575.1 Coleofasciculus sp. S288
TAAATCGGTGGACAAATGGATAGCATTTGTACAAAACCCGCCCTCCTTTAATCCTAGGGGTGATGGATAATTTATTTCTTGGAAGTCCCTGAGTGGGATGCATGCAAGATTATTACCACCTACCACCTACCACCTTCTTCAGGGTTCATCGGGTCAATCCCTAGTCCCTAATTCCCAGTCTCCAGTCCCAATCCCTAATTGCCCTCACCTAAAGTAATGAATTTGGCGACTGTGTGGACATCTTTATCACCACGTCCGGAACAGTTAATGACAATGCGGGGGCTGCCAGTGAGTTGGGGGCAGAGGGTTTCTAAATAAGCGATCGCATGAGCCGTTTCTAGGGCTGGGATAATGCCCTCTAGTTCGGATAAGCGCCGTAATGCTGCGATCGCGTCTTCGTCAGTCACTGCATAATACTCTGCCCGACCGCTATCCTTCAAATAGCTGTGTTCAGGACCCACTCCCGGATAGTCCAATCCAGCGCTAACCGAGTGAGGCTCGATCACCTGGCCTTCATCATCTTGCAGCAAATAGCTCATTGCTCCGTGCAGCACTCCCGGACGTCCGCGTGTCAATGTAGCCGCGTGTTTCTCAGAATCCAACCCTTCCCCTGCCGCTTCAATCCCAATCAACCGCACACTGGGTTCGTTCACAAAGTCATGAAACAGTCCCATGGCATTCGAGCCACCGCCCACGCATGCCAAAAGGATATCCGGCAACCCGCCCCATTTTTCTTGGCACTGAGCGCGAGTTTCTTTCCCAATGATTGCCTGGAAGTCACGCACTAGCATTGGGTAAGGATGTGGTCCTGCCACTGAACCCAAGATATAGTGAGTGGTTTCTACATTCGTCACCCAATCGCGAATGGCTTCTGACGTTGCATCCTTCAGCGTACCCGTTCCCGCCGCGACAGGTTGCACCGTTGCCCCCATCAGCCGCATCCGAAACACGTTCAGAGCTTGGCGTTCCATATCGTGGACGCCCATATAAACGATGCATTCCAGTCCGAACCGGGCGCACACGGTTGCTGTGGCAACGCCATGCTGTCCCGCCCCCGTCTCAGCAATAATCCGCTGCTTGCCCATCCGTTTTGCCAGCAATACTTGAGCTAAAGCATTGTTGATTTTGTGAGCACCGGTATGATTTAAGTCTTCCCGCTTCAGATAAATTTGGAGTCCGCTGCCATCCGGTTTTGCATAGTGGGCAGTCAAACGTTCGGCAAAGTAGAGAGGACTAGGGCGTCCTACATAATCTTTCAGTAGATATTGCAGTTCCTGCTGGAAATCCGGGTCATTGCTGTACTGCTGAAAAGCCTGCTCTAACTCGCTTAGTGCAGGCATCAGCGTTTCAGGGACGTACTTGCCGCCAAACTGACCAAAGCGTCCTAAGGCGTCAGGGTGTTGGGTTGCCGTATTGGCATCGGATTGGGAGCTATTAGGCAGGGGAGTAGTCGTCACGGGGAAGGTAAGAATGAATCAGAACAGAACTATTTTGACATTTCCACGGCTTCAATGCGTTTAGCTGCGTGGAATTGTTGAGCTGAGGATGTCGCTAAAGATCTATCTATTTATAGG
Source organism: Coleofasciculus sp. S288 (assembly GCA_020216575.1). Taxonomy (GTDB): domain Bacteria; phylum Cyanobacteriota; class Cyanobacteriia; order Cyanobacteriales; family Coleofasciculaceae; genus JAIUYC01. The sequence continues at coordinate 1,575 of JAIUYC010000721.1, forward strand.
TGAAATGGGTTTGTCAATTCTCTAGAGTCTTAGGAGAACGGACTCAGTAGTATAAGGGTTACGAGCATCTTTCGGTAACAATATTCATGGGTAAAGTCACTGCGATCGCGGCTAGACACTGGAAACCTTTACTAGCGTTGAACGTACTCGTGCTTGTCGCCACGATTGGGAAGTTTGCTACGTCTCCCAAAGTTTGGACGGCTAACACACAGTTAATTCTGCCCGCTACAACCACCAATCTAGATGCCAGTTTAGGAACGCTGGGTTCCCTCAAGAATAGTAGCCCTAGCTTTTCCACTCAGGTCAATCCTCTAAAGGTACAGGCATCTATCCTTACCAGCAAGGCGTTACTGGAACGGGTGTGGGCATCTGACCCCGAGAAAGAGGAGTTCAGTCTTAATAGCTATAAGAAGTTATTCGATGTCTCGCCTCAAGAAGGGTCTACCATTATCTCGGTGAATGTCAACGGTTCGACCCCCGAATTGGCACGTCAGCGGGCAAGCACTCTCGTTGAGGTGTATCAGCAGCGCCTGAACGAACTCCGGAAAACTGATAACTCGTCGCGGCAGCAATTCAGTCAGAAGGAAGTGGAGCAAGCTAAGGCAACCTTAGAACAGGCGCAGACAGCGCTAGCTCAGTTTCAGCAGAGTTCGGGTTTAGTGAACAGCGAAGCGCAAACACAGGGTCTTGTGACCACGATGAATCAGCTAGCTGCCGCGCAGGCAAAAGCACAGGCTCAATCTCAGGATAGTGGGAATCAAGTGAGTGTTCTATCGGCTCGTTTGGCTCTTACCCCTGACCAAGCTATCCGCTCACTAGGCTTAAGCGAGAACCAGGACTATCAATTCGTGCGCGGCAAGCTAGCAGAAGTGGAAGCGAATTTAGTCCAAACCCGCACCATCTTCATGGACGAGCATCCAACGGTGAAAGCCCTTCTCGAACAGCGCGATGAGTTGCGGCGTCAACTTCAGAATTACATCGCTCAATCGGCTGATGGTAGGCAAATAGACACCACCGTAGCTAGCAACACGGAAGGACGGTCTAATTTAATCCAGAAAATGATTTTAGCGGAGAGCGAAGCGAGCGGTCAGCAGCAACAAGCGGATCAGCTCCAGAGCCAAATTGACAAACTTCAGGCACAGTTGAAGTCTATCCCTGCGAATCATGCGCGACTGTTAGAACTCCAGCGACAGGTTGATGTTGCCGAGGGTGTGTATAAAGGGTTGGTAGCTCAGGTGAAGCAGAGTAATATTGATGCGTTTAGTGCTTATCCAAACGTACAGGTACTCGATCCCCCCAGGGCTAACCCGAAGCCCTCCAGTCCCAAGTTGTCCATCGTGGTGATCAGTGCCTTGATGGCATCGGTTATCGGTAGCGTTGCACTGCTGTTGCTCTTAGAGGGACGCAATCCTCTGTTGAGTCCAAAAGACTTGCAAGCGATCGCATTTCCGATTGTCGTCAGCATTCCTCGGCTCAAACATCCTCGCTTGGGATGGACTCTGGGGACTGAAACCGAGGTTGAATTTCAACGCCTAGCCTCTGCCATCAGCTTACAGCCTCTAGAAGACCATCGCCTGTTAGTTACCAGTGCCATTATGGGGGAAGGCAAGACAACCGTGACCTTAAGATTGGCAGCCGCTTTGGCAGATTTGGGCTTCCGGGTGCTGGTTGTGGATGGGGATTTCCGGCAAGCGGAATTAAGTCGGCGCTTGGGTTACGCTCAGATGGTGCCTGCGGATGATCAACCCGTCCCCATACAACCCGGTGTGGATGTGCTGCCCACCTTACCTAGACAGGGAAAAATTGTGGAACTAGTCAGGCGGGGGAGATTTGAGCAACGACTAGCGGCGGCGCAGTCCGCCCATGATTATGACTACGTCCTGGTTGATACGGCGCCTGTCAGTCTAACCAGTGAAACAGCGCTGAAGGCTACCCTGATCTCAACCGTACTGTTTGTTGTCCGACCCGAAATTAGCAAGCGAAACCCTGTCACTGATAGCCTCGATCAACTCGCTCAGCACAATGCTCGCATCTTAGGGTTAGTCGTTAATGGTGTGGAAACTCCATCGAGAACCTACCCGTATCGAGCGAATAGTTCTCTGGTTAAGCAAGACGTAGAAGCACTCTGAACTTAGGGAAATGTCGCAGAGCAATCATCCAGTTCGGGAGGTTCTAGCCAACCTCTATT
>JAIUYC010000722.1 GCA_020216575.1 Coleofasciculus sp. S288
TTACAGTGTCGTTAACACCCTCAGCTACACTCTTTATTCCGTTTCCTACATCTTTTACAGTCTGGTTAACACCCTCAGCTGCACTCTTGACTGTGTTCCCTACATTTTTTACAGTCAGGTTAACTTTCTGAGCTGTACGTTTATTCGCCAAAGCACCAGCTATTGCACCCAAGGTAGCACCAATGACTGCTCCGATCGCTACTTTAGCTAACCCATTACCCATGCCTGTCTCTGCTGAATCAGCATCGGGTTGACGCGGAATCTGCTCAACAACTATGTCATCTGTATCCAAAAGCTGGTAGTTCTCGCTCATAACAATCGCCATCTTGGTTTTATTAATTCTTCACGCACGAAGGCTTGCTTCTAAATGTCTGCACTCTTTTCAAAGGTGTTAATCCCAGCATCTTGCCCTTCACGGAAGTCCGCTTCAGCTGGAGCTACGGGCGTTTCAGGGTTTACATCGATAGTTTGATTGGCAAGTCGCGCTCTCTCCATTGGGGAGATGGTGGCTGTCTGGGTTCCCACTCGCTCTCCAATGCCAACCTCACCCGTGTTGACCTGCGGAGCATCTATAATCAGCCGCTCTTTAGCTGTCTTGTCGCTCTGATGCTCAGAGGGCTTGACCTCCTCAGTTGTATTCTCGACGGCGTCCAATGCACCTACTACAGCTTGCTTGGCATCCTCAGCGGTATCCTTAGCAGCGTCGAATGCACTTCTTATAGATGGCTTAGCATCCTCAGCGGTATCTTTGATGGCGTCCAATGCACCTGCTACAACGTGGTTAACACCCTCCGTTGTATCCTTTATTGCACCTACTACCGTATAGTTGACACCCTCAGCTACGCTCTTTACCGCGTCCCCTACACCTTTTGCCGTTTGGCTAACCCCTCCAGCTATAGTCTTTGTCGCGTCCCCTACACCTTTTACAGCGTGGTTAACACCTTGAGCGGTTCTCTTACCCGCCAAAACGCCAGCTAATGTACCCAACGTAGCACCGACGAGTCCTCCTACCAGTGCTCTAGTTAATACAGGATTCATGGCTTTGCTTGCTGGCTGAGCATCGGGTTGAGGTGTAATGGTTGGAGCATTTTCGTCTGTAGCCAACCTAGCACCTGTGCTTGTGCCTTCTGAACGAGTATAAGGTTGACTTGTTGTAATGGAGCCAGCATTTTCGGCAGGCTGATTCAAAGTTTGGTTGCGATCGCTCATATTGTTTGTCTCCCTTGTAGCAAAATGGCTTAATGTCCATCTGCTATAGATTGTTGTCGCCTGCAAATCTAACAATTACAGGTAAGGACTTAACCAATCTCAAGGGAGATATGACCCAATACATACTCACTCTCATGGTAGATAAATAAGATGTAGCCCCACTCTGATTTTTCCCGCCATGAACTTACAAAAGAGGGTTATTCAGAAATAGTCTCTAAAGCCTTGAGTAAAGCGGATTCTAGAGCCTGAGTAAGTGCGATCGCAGTTTGCTTATCATTGTCCTGACGATACTCTTGGCTATAAAGCGGTGAACTGATGTTGATCAATACCGTCGCTCCCTGGTATGCTCCTGGGTCATAGCGCAGAGCGATCGGGACAATAGGGATGGTTAGTGCTTCAGATGCCGTTGCTTCAGCTTGCAAAACCATACGCGCTAAACCCGTCTTGAGGGAACGCAAAGGTTGGTCACGAACAATTCCCCCCTCTGGAAAAAGTACCAGTTTCTTTCCTGCTTGCAGCAGTTCGATCGCGCAGCGAAAGCTGGATACTTTAGGATGGTTCAAGTCAACGGGAAACGCACCCAGTCTTTGAATCAGCCAACCTTGAAATCCTTCAAACTGATTGGCATTGGTCATGAACCATAGGGGTTCAGTACTCAGTAAGGCTAATACCACCGGGTCCCAACGACTGAAGTGTTTGGGAGCAAGAATTACAGGACCTGACTCCGGCAGATGTTCATGCCCTTTGATGATGATTTGACCGAAGTAAAGATGAACAAAAGCGCGATGGATGGGAAAAAGCGACCAGTAAAGCCAAGGTGCTACGGATGCTGATGGTGTTAGCTGCTTCATTGCATTGAGTGACCTCTTGGTGTTTCGCTGAATTTTAAGAAGGTGTAGTATTGGGATAGCATTTCCATGTCTAATCTGCGGATTTGTTTTGTCGGCGATTCCTTTGTTAACGGTACAGGTGACCCAGAATGTTTGGGTTGGACGGGAAGAGTCTGTGCTGCTGCCCATACATCTGGGTATCCTCTCACCTATTACAATCTTGGGATACGGCGGGAAACTAGTGCTGATATTGCCCAACGCTGGCGGGAAGAGGTTTCTCTGCGCTTACCAGAAGATTGCGATCGCAGAGTGGTGTTCTCGTTTGGTGCTAACGACACGACTTGGGAAAATGGTCAAACTCGCGTCAGTTTATCTGACTCCATAGAAAATACTTCCCAAATCCTGAAAGCTGCCAAGCAGCGATTTCCCGTCTTAATGATTGGTTCTCCCCCCATAGCCGATTTTGAGCAAAACCGCAGAATTGCTCATCTCTCGGGCGAATTTGCCTCTGTTTGCCGAGAGATAGATTTGCCTTACCTGGATGTTTTTACTCCGTTACAGAACTCAGACGTTTGGATGAATGAAGTAGCCGCGTTTGACGGTGCTCATCCTCAAGTGTCTGGTTACGCTGAGTTATCGCGCTTAGTGCAAAATTGGTCAGCTTGGCAAAGTTGGTTTGGATAGTACGTAGGGTGCATCGCGCTTTTGGTCGTTCCTGGTTTGTATCTCCATCTGACACCGAATCAAACTCCGACTGAAGTGAATTAAGCTCATCCCAAGGCTGAAGTATGTAGGATTTCGTGTTCGGAGTTAACAATTTGGGTAAGTAAGCATTGCTTAATTGTTGAGAGATGTTTCAGAATTTTCACAAAGCGATGCCAAAGCTACAATCTCTTTGTTTGAATATAAGAAGGGTTCAAGAATCGGCAGTAGAATATTTCACAGAGCCTTTTCTAGCGATTCTTACTCGAGTACAACACGAGTCCTTTGTGGGGGGCACGATACTATCGTGCCCTATCTTGTGATGTGCCAAACTGAGAAGCGCTATACGTTTAATTCTGCCTAATCTGAAAATAGGTGGTAGGTGGTAGGGGAGAGAACTTTTCATCCTTGGTTGTGAGCGAGAGTTCATGGAAGTCTAACTGCTTATTGAGCTAAATGCTATGCAGCGGAATGATACAGAGAGTCTAAAACTTTGGCTAATCTTTCTAGTATCCGGATTTGTTTTGCTATCTCTTTTAATCATCTTTGTCCCCATCGTCCAGGAATTGATTCACCGCTTTATAGAACCTCAAACTCAGGAACTGCAAATTACGGCAACAGCCTTCGGTGGACTCTTACTGGTGATCAATGCCTACTATGCAGCGAAACGAGCAGAGGCGATGGACAAAACAGCGATCGCAGCCGCCGAAACCCTCGAAATCAGCCGTAAAAATGCAGAATTAACGGAAGATCGGTTAATTACAGAACGATTTTCTCGAGCGGTTGAACAGTTAGTTAATGACAACATTGCCGTTCGTTTGGGGGGAATTTATTCCTTAGAGCGAATTGCCAAAGATTCTAAAAAGGATGGCATGACAATTCTGGAAATCCTAACAGCATTTGTTCGAGAAAATGCGGATTTCAAAGAGAGGTCTTTAGACCACCGAGAGTCGGAGTCAAACAATGGCAAAATGGGTAAAAAAGTAGGGGAAGAAAAACCCCTATCAACTCTTCAGATT
>JAIUYC010000723.1 GCA_020216575.1 Coleofasciculus sp. S288
GTGGTGATTCCGAATGACCCTGTAAATCCGAGCAAAGTGCAAGATATCCAGGCGATGTCTGCAAAGCTATGGCAATTATCCCTCGAAGACCAACGAGTGGCACTGGCTGTCTTAACTCAACTGTGTGACTGCATTGTCTGGTGGACGCAACGATACAAAACGGGGAGGCTAGCTGATGACATCGATTCCTGATGCCCATAAAAAAGTGCCGATGATGTTCCGTGCTCAAGTCAGCGGACGTAGCCAACTGCATTATCTTGATTCCAACAAGAAGAAAGCGGGTGAGAAGCAGGATGTTCAGTTTTGGGCTGAACAATGGATTGAAAAAGCTGAATTTATTCCAACCGACAAGGCACAAGAGGTAGAAACGCCAACTTACCAGACCAAAACCTACCCAATTAGTTGGCGGTTTGTCACCAATGGCGGACAAGATGACGGCATGATTCGCCCTGTGATTGGTGCCAAAGGCATTCCCTTTTATCCCGGTAGCAGCATGAAAGGGGCATTTCGTCAAGCCTGTGAACGGGCGGAACTTGCGGGAGAACTGCAATATGGGAGTTGCAACGATTACTGTGGGGATGAGTCTGATATTACACCGGGACGGCTGCGGTTTGAGGGCGCTTATCCGATTAATGACTGGACGCAAGGCTTAGTGGATTTGGTGCATCCCCAGCAAGGTTGGCAAGTCAAAAACCAGCAAACGAATTCAAGGACAAGTGGTGAAAGTGCCTATGCCCTGGTGTCCCTGAATCAGCCCACGTTACGCTTTGCTATCTCTAGTATTAAACCCCTTTCACCCGAACAATGGCAAGAAGTGTGGCGAGTGTGGGAAAATGCGATCGCATCGGGACTGGGGACACGAGTTTGTGCAGGGTACGGACAGGTTGCAGCCGTCCAACACTCCATCCTGTATCAGGTGAGTTTAAAGGGGCAAGGACAAGCGGCTAAGTTAATTGATGATACAGGAGAATTTCGCCCGAATATTTTTCGTGCCACATTAAGGGGTCATGCGTTACGAATTTTTGGTGGCTTAACGGATGCTAACACAGCCGAACAATTAGTGGAAGAATTGTTTGGGGGCGTTCAAGGGACAGGAACCGTTGGACTGTTGGGATTAGGGTTTCAAATTGTTGATTTAACGTTAGGAACCTTTGGTCAAAATGGCTATGAACAACCCACGTATAACGTCGAAGGCGATGTGATTTGGTCATTGACGCGCCCTTTACCGGATGCGGAGACAATTGCCTTACAAAACCTTGTAACAGACTTGATGTGGTTTGCAATGGTGTTGGGTGGATTTGGCAAATCCTGGCGACGTGCCGACCATCGTTTATTTTACGACAATGAGGACTATCAAAAGTTAATTGGTTGTCATTGGCAGTGGGCGCAAAAGCCGGATAAATCCCATGCACTTCGGGTTTGGAATCTTAAAAAAATAGGGGGATTTATTGATTCGGTGCTGGAAACGGCGAAAGTTTGGATGCAGTTAAGAGGCAAAACACCGACTCCTAATCGTCATGCCGATTGGCGAGAAGCATGGCATCCGTCTTGTGTTCAAGTGTGGGGACGAATTGCTCAAACACGAGATGACTGTGTGGCGATTTCTTGGTTGCACGAACCCTATCAACGGGGAATTTCTAGAGGTGAACGCAGTAAAAGTATTAAGGCAACATCGCTGACTGGAAAAATCGGTCAAATTGGGCGTCTCTGGCATCGCATGTACCCGCCTAAAGTGCAAGTGGTGAAACAAGAGGGCAAGCCTAAGGTAAAGTCAACGAATCGCTTTATTGAACTATTAACCATTTTTCCCGATAATTCCCAGGAGTCAACGGACTTTTTGGAGTTTCTCAACAACCAGCCGGATGGATTTGAACTCCTTTGGGGAGAGGAAAATCAATGAATATTTGGATTGTCACGATTGGTAGTAGTGATGTACAACTCGATAGCGACAATAAGTGTCGGGAAAAGGGCAGGACGGAGAAACAACGAAGCGATAAGATTTGGCATTATTGGTATGAGGATGAGGTTCAAGCCGATTGCTATGACATCGCTTTTGAACCGAAACAATCCTATAAGGACAAAGATGAACCGTACCGGATTGAAGCGAGGGTTCTGGGTAGGGTTTATGAGTCAAGTTCTCCAAAGATTCAGCAGGAGATTTTGTCTTATTTAACTTTTCCTTTATTGGATAACTTTGTGGGGACGTTAAAGGACTCTGCACCTGATGCGATTGCAGTTCTATTAACCGACCAATCTGAGATTTTTAATAGTAACACCGAAAGACGCAAACCCAAATGCCCTTACTGGCAAGATACCTGTACGCTGAAGCCGATTTTAAAGGAGTACTTTCAAGAACAATTTCCCGATGCCAACTGTGTCTGGATTCCCCTATCTCCAGCATCTGGAGAAAAGGGACTCGATGACTGGAACTATGTCCTAAAATTAGTTCAGACTAATCTCCGCGAACAACTGGATAGCGAACAAATCAAGGTTGATGCCAGTGATAAAGTTTATGTCAGTCATCAAGCTGGCACTCCAGCCATTTCATCAGCCGTACAGTTTGTCAGCTTGGCACAATTCAGAAGCCACGTAGAGTTTCTGGTGAGTAATGAATATAATCAACAGACGGATACAATTTCTCGTTCTACTTATTTAGGCGCGATTCAACAGCAAGAGGCAAAAGCACTGTTGGAGCGTCATGACTATTCAGGTGTTCGGGATATTTTGGGATTGACAGGGACAACTCCAAGTAACGATAAAGAGAAACGCCTGAAATATCTATTAGATGCAGGGGAACAGTGGAATTTTGCTAAGTTTCAGAAATTCAAGAATATTTTAGTCGATCGTAAGTTGCTATCAATCAAGAATTTTCCGTGGTATCAGTCGGGATATGAATCCCTCTATCTAGCGTGGATTCGTCTGGAACAAGGTAGTACAGTTGATGCTTTATTCCATAGCTTTCGTGCGGCTGAAGGCTCGGTTATTAAATGGGCAGAAAAGCATTTTAGTTCTTATCTTGTCAAGGACGAAAAATATGGAACTCAAATCAAAATTTCCATTGATGAAAAATTACCCAACTACTTTAATGCACTTTCTGAGCCAAATCAGAGAAAATTTGAACAATGGGGTAAGATAGGTCTATATGGCGACCCAATTTATGAGCTACTCAGACAAGCTCGACCGGATTGGAAAGACCATCCACATATTAGAATAGTTTGGGAAGATGCTAAAAAAGAACGCAATAATTCCTTTCATAAAATAGAAGGTTTACAGGAATCGCAGGTTTTTGAAGCTTGGGGAACTCAAACGAAACAGGAGTGGAAGCAGCGAATTCTGGGCTGTCTCAACTTTATTGCTAAAGAGGATTTACCCCAGGAGTTTACATCCCTTGAAGAAGCCAGTCTCATGTTCAAAGTACACAGGGAATTGGAAGATGCGATCGCATAGTTATTACACTAATATTGGCGATAAGTCAAGCGGCTAACTGTTGAAAAGTGCATAAGAAAAGCGTCCAATGAAGCTAATCTACACCGCTCGGCAAATCGCCGAAACCCTATATTTCTCGTTGAGTGGTGTCGATGCCTTACAGGGAGAGGATTTGAGGGCTGTGTTTGGCTCAATTTTTAGGAGGATACGGTATGATTTTGAGAGTGGTGTCGATTTGGCGTCTGAAACCCAGTCTCCGTAAGGCTCCCTGAACGAACTCTTCCCACTCGTTGGGAAATCAACTTGAATGGAAACTTCTCCCTCTTTAAG
>JAIUYC010000724.1 GCA_020216575.1 Coleofasciculus sp. S288
GGTGCGATCGCGCTTTGTTCCCTCAAGTATAGCCCCGCGATCGCTCTTGAAATTAGACTGAATTTAGCGGCAGTAGTTGATTGGCTACACTCAATAAATCATCCAAGGTCGTAAGCAAAATGAACACTATTACTATTACAATTTCAGATGAGCGTCTGCTGAAACTGCAAGAAGTTGCCACTCGCCTCAATGTATCGGTGGAAGAGTTCGTCTTAATGGGCGTTGAAGATTTGCTCGCCAAGCAAGAGGTATCCTTACAAAAGGCTACGAAAGATGAACTCAAGCCAGATGGTGAAATTGATTCAGAACTAGCTGACAAGTTTTATGCGCTTGCCTCGCAATGGCAGAGTGAGGTTGAAGGAATGTCGTCCACTGCTCAAATGTCTCAGCATCCTGCTTACAGGGAAATCATTAGCATGGGAACAAAAGCAGTGCCGTTGTTGCTTCGAGAATTGAAACAAAATCCTCTTTACTGGTTATTAGCGTTGAGCGAGATTACGGGCGAAAATCCTGTTAAACCGGAACAACGGGGAAGAGTAAAACAAATGGCTGAGGCTTGGTTAGAGTGGGGGAAAAATCAGGGCTACGTGATAGCAGAGAATGTATAGACGACCTGAACTTGAGATTAAATGGCCTAATTTATCTCGCACCGATTATCAAGTTACAAGTCCAAAATCACAGGAGTATAACTGTTTTTCATGGGCAGCAGAAGATACTGAGCGTTGGTGGCAACCCATACCAGGAGATCAATTCTACTGGCCTGATGGTGTCCCTCAAGAGGAAACTCTAGATGCTTACATTCAGGCTTTTGGAACGTTGGGATATGAGCCTTGCGATGATGAGCAACTAGAGTCGGGATATGAAAAAATTGCGATATACGTTGTATCTAACGGCATTCCGACTCACGCAGCTAGGCAATTAGCTAATGGTAAATGGACAAGTAAACTCGGTTGGCTCGAAGACATAGAACATGAACTTGATGGATTGATAGGCGATAGGTATGGAGTTGTAGACCAGATTCTTAAACGCTCTGTAAATTCTAATTCTTCTGGTGCTAGTAGTGAGTAGTATGGCGATCGCACCTTATTACGGTTTTGGGTGTGGGGTAGTGTCCCGCCAATATTTAAATCTGGTTTGTTGTTTTGATGAATTATACCGAATCTAATAACTATTTCATCGTCCTCGCTCAGTTTCCCCAAGGTGTCGTCAAGGAGGTGGCTTAAGAATCGCTCCCAGTGTTTTATCAAATCGAGCGAATGCGAACCACCTTGAAGCGCATCACCAGCATTAACAAACGTATAACGGCTATTCGTCAAAATGCCAACGACATCGAAACCGAGGCAGAAACCCTCAAAACCGAGCTCCGAGATGCCCTGACTTCAATTGAGGATGGCGTGCGCGAGGCGTCATCTGAAAAATAGCGATCGCATGACACATTCTTGTAGGGGCGGGTTTTCCGATCACTGTTGCAGCCAACAGATCACTGGACTAAACCCGCCCCCACTGCCAGGGCGGGTTTATATAGATTGTCTGTGGGATGAATAATTCCCTGGTTAAACCCGCCCCTACATTCAACGTCAATAAATTAACCAACAGCATCCTTTATTTCCTGTTGGTTATTGCAACTAGGTGACGATTGTGATTTTTAGGTATTAGGTTTCAGGCCTAGAGAAAATTTACCTAACACCTAACACCTCAATTCTTAAGCTTTAGGAACTGAACTCAGCTTTCTCCTGCCATTCAAAAATGCGATCGAGCTGCTCCAAGGAAACCAGTCCATATTGCCAGAGAATCATCGGTAAGGGTTCTGAATCCTGTTGACGCATTCGCAGGGCTACGGCAATGGCGGAGGCTGAGATAGTCAGCTTCTCTTGCAAAAACTTGATGAGTTGAGTATCTTTGTTGTTAAGGTTCATGGCTGAGCATTCAACAAAACTGTGGTTGGGCGGAATCTAGTTAGCCGAGTCTTCCGCTTCATTCCTAGCTGACTAGCGATGAGGGATATAGCGAAGAACATGGGAAACTAGTTTTTGGCACACTTTCTTGATGGAAAAAGCGGCTTGATAGGAATGATTAGGGCAATCCTCCAAGACGTTTTCAATTTCATGGAACACGACAACGTTTTGCCAAATACTCTCTTGAGAGCCAATTTTTACATCTAAGTCTCTATCAGCAGAAGTTCCAGTAATGGAATGTTCTTGGGTCAGGAACATGGTGGACTTTCTCCTACTAGTTACTATTCCTGCCTTAGACTCAAAAGTTAGATGACGATGAATCCCTCCTCAGAGTCGAGGCAGGCACAATGAAGTGACCAGATACCAACCAAGGACACTGACGAGCTCTCACACATTACATAAGAATGCTGACTCTTCAGTCTCCTCTCAATGCCGACGAAGTTAGCTGACGGGCTAGGACTGAGAGTTGTCCCTCTCTTGACGTTTCCTTAACTGAATAAGGTCTGAGATTAGCCCCAAGATTTGGTTCCTCCGTTCCAGCGATCGCCTACCGTTTAATGAATGTTGCAGGCTAAATCCTAGATTAGGCTGACTTACTTAAGCGTATCTGTCCAATCGTAGCACATTCTTGGATTTGTCAAGTCTCTTCCTTAAGGTATAGATTTTTTAATTAAATCCGGCTTTCAAATTTACATTTAGAAAACAAAAATTTTGAGCAGACACCAATAGCCAAGCCCCTATTTATATCATTGAACAGAGAAAAAATTCGCAGCAAACACTTTAGGAAAGCGTTGCCCCTCCAAAAAACGTGATTCTTGCCCGGAAATAACAAAAACGGGTTTAAGATAAAAAACCTAAAATTACCTCTGCCACAGCATCTCCATACTCTTCATGCATTCCCAAGGAACCGGGAAGCACGGAGGTTTGTACCCCCGGTAACTCAGAAATCGCATCCATTTCTGCCCTTGACGCGGGAGGTGCTTTTTCACCAATCATTACCGTCACTGGCACGGATAGGGGTTGAAATAAGGCAAGAAAATCAGCACGTTCCTTGACTGGATCGATCGCACCCGTCACAAACGCAGCGGGCGCATATCTCGCTCCTGGTTGTTGAGTAATCTGCCACTTTTGGTCGATAAATTCTGGTGTTAACTTGGCCTCATCCACATAGACATGGCGCTTGTACATCAAACGCAGAAATGAGGGAGTCGTGTTGAGCTTGTACAGTCCTTGACCCAAAAGGGGCGATCGCACCATCTGTCTCACCCCACCCGCTAACTGCCGATTCACCCCCATTGTAGGTAAAGGTCCGCGCCAAGTGGGAGCAACCAAGACAATTTTGCTGATAGATTGCGGCATCTGTTTCGCCACCTGCATCGCGTATCCTGCCGCATGTCCCGCAGCAACAATGGCAGTTGGACGCTCCAAAACGGTTCTGACAAAATCTTGCAAAAACTGGTGATACAATTCAGACCGATAATCGAGTGGTAAACGAGCCGACTGCCCAAACCCAGGCCAATCTAAGCTGACAACCTGAAACTGAGACGATAAGCGTTGGGCGATTTCCCGCATTTCGCCTCGTGTGGAAACAGTACTAAAGGCTGGCAGCAGTAATACGGGCGTTCCCTCACCCAGAGTTTCATACACTACCGTCAGTGGTTGCCCTTCCCAAGTCCAGCGATAGTCTTGGGTAACGCCTCCAATTCCAGCGTTAGTAGATGCAGGGGGCATCAAAGTTGCTCGCTCGGCAGACGCTGTTGCGTCTTGATTCCTGAATACCATTACAAACAAATGTGGC